>JAYVMQ010000191.1:0-6622 GCA_043758855.1 Chloroflexota bacterium | reverse complement strand
TAACGTCGAACGCCTTTGGATCGATGCCCGGCACGACATCAGGCCCACGACGCCCGATGTGGTCTGCGATGCTCACGCCATTCGCCTCCGCGAGCGCTGCATTCACCACGCGGTATCGGAGATCCGCGTCCAACACGCCCACGCCCACCGGCGCATGGCTGAGGGCTGCTTCAACGAGGGCGAACATTGGTCCCCCGTCAATCGCCAGGCTCTCGTCTGCGGGTCTCATCGTTTCCTCACGGTTGGAACCACTGTCCCAAAGCCTGGGGGCCGTGATCCTCCATCAGTCTCAGTCCGAGGATGCTTTCACGTTGGCCTCCCGTCAATTTGGCGTGCTGCCTTCATCACCAGGCGCGACCTAATTTTGCGCGGTGATGGTCGGCCTTACGCCTCGACCAACGGCAGGTCGACGAGGTGCTGCGCGAGGAACCACACCTGGAGTTCGTGGCGACGCAGGACATCGCCCATGAGTAGGTCGTTAGAGCCCCAGTCAGCGCTCTTATCCGTTGCCTCGATCGCCTCCCGCACTGCAGTGATGATCGTTTCATGGGCTTCGAGCAGACGGCTGATCATGACCGGCACCTCCTCGGCCCCGTTTGGCGGTCGCTGAATTCGCGTTAGCTCGGCGGCGTGGCGCGGATCGCCGACGGCGATGCCGCCCATACTCTGAACCCGCTCCGCGAGCAGATCGATGAGCTCCAGCTGCTCACCGGCGTGCTTGTCAAAGAGCAGGTGCAGCTGGTAGAAGGTCGGGCCCGACACGAGCCAATGGTGCTTCTTATAGAGAGCGTAAAGAATGGTCGTGTCGGCCAGGATGCCGTTCAATAGCTGGGCGCTTTGTCCACGGGTCTCGGCCGAGAGGGCGATTGGCAAGAGCCGCAGCGTACCGAACCGTTGGACCTCTTTGCCGCGCTGTCCGAGATGAGGTTGGGGCGAAAGCGTTCCCTTGATGTCCTTCCCGGCCGGAGCCGGTCTTGAGGTCGATGCGGCCATTTGGTTCTCCTCCTAGTTTCGGTATGGATGGCGAGCGCTCGGTGGTCCGCAGGGTCGAGGCGGCTGGGCCGAGATCGCCCCGGGCGATCAACTGCTGGCCCATCGGCCTGCTATCAGCCTAGGACGGACGCGCTGAGAGAGCCATTCCAATGGATGGTCTAGTTGTTGCGTTCGGCTTGCAGCCCGGGCCAAGTTCCTCCGTCCGGGCGACTCGGCGGGGCCTTGCGGGGCCGCGTCCCTGTGGATGCGCCGCGGACCTACTCGCTCAGCCAGAGGGCGATGTCGCCGGCCGCTGGGATGCGGCCGTAGCTGACGACCTTGCCGTCTATGACAAGGCCCGGCGTGCTCATGACGCCATAGGCCATGATCTGCCCGTAGTCGGTGACCTTCACAACCTCGGCCTCGACACCGGCCATGGCAACCGCCTCACGGGCGTTGGCCTCCAGGCGGACGCAGTTGGCGCAGCCGGGGCCCAGGACTTCGATCTTCTTCATGGTGATGACTCCTTCTTTGCGGGTTGCTCTATCAGGGGATGAGGAGATTGAATAGGTAGCCGATACAGAGGATCCCGATCGTCACGACCGTGCCGAAGACCGCGATGAGCGGCCAGCGGATGACCCGGCGCAGGATGATGAACTCGGGCAGGCTGATGGCCGTGATCGCCATCATGAAAGAGAGGGTCGTGCCGAGCGGCATGCCCTTGCCCAGGAGGGCCTGGACGATCGGGATCGTGCCGGCAGCGTTCGAATAGAGCGGGATAGCGATCAACACCACGATGGGCACAGCGAGCGGGTTGGAGCGACCGCCGATGCCGGCCACAAGCTCCGTCGGGGCATAGCCGTGGATGAGGGCCCCGATGCCGATGCCGATCAGCAGGTAGGGCACGATACGCTTAACGAGGTCCTTCGTATACGCCCAGGCGTCGTGAATGCGATCTTCCCAGGTGAGTTGGACGGAGGCGATGGTCCCGCCCTTGCCCTGCAGCGCCCAGACGTAGTCCTCCACATAGCGCTCCATGCGAAGCTTACCGATGACGAACCCGCCAACGATTGCCACCGTTAGTCCGGCGGCCATGTAGACGAGGGCGATGACGGGCCCGAACAAACCCCAAAGCAGAACCAGGGCGACTTCGTTGACCATGGGTGAGCTGATAAGGAAGGCGAAGGTGACTCCCAGCGGGATGCCGGCCTCCACGAAGCCGATGAACAGCGGCACAGCCGAGCAGGAGCAGAACGGCGTAACGATCCCGAACGAGGCCGCCGCCACGGTTCCACCCATGAGGCCTCGGCCGGCGAGGGCGGCACGGACCTTCTCCGGGGGGAAGAAGCCGCGGATCAGCGTCACCACGGTGATGATGCCCAGCAGGAGAAGCAGAACTTTGGGCACATCGAGCAGGAAGAAGGCTATCGCCTCGCCGAAGTGGCTCCCCCGCTCGAGACCGAAGACCGTGAAGCTCAGCCAGTCCGCGAGCGGGGCTTCGGTGAACCAGGCGACGAGCCAGGCGACGACCGAAACGCCAACCGTAAGCTTGAGTGGGACATGGACTCGGCGGACGCGGTCGAGGCCCAGCGTGGTCATCGAGTTGGCTCCAGAAGGGTTCTTAGCTGCGCCAGCGCCGCAGTGCAGGCAGTCTCGTCGCGCTCGTAGTACACGCGCCGGGTGTCAGCGGGCGCTCGAGTGGCCCTGACCAAGCCGGCGTCGCGGAGACGAGCGAGGTGGTTACTGACGTTGTTGGAGCGCTCATCGAGAGCCGCGGCAAGTTCGCAGACGCAGTGAGGCCCGTCGCGCAGAATCGCGAGGATGGCGGCCCGATTGCGGTCAGCCACCAAAGTGGCCACGGCCAGTGGCGCCTCCACGTCGGGCGGGGCCAGCGCGAGACGGAGTTCCGGCACTACCGGTGCGTCAACGGCCATCGAGGGGCTCCTTTGGCTTTGTAACGAGGGAGGCCCGGGCCTCGAAGAGGGGGTGAGAACAAGGAACATGTCAGCATGAACTGTATCACCCACCGCTGAGATATCAGAGGTATAGAGGGCCCGTCTTCGTGGGCCGAATGTCACCCGCCTTGATCGCGCCCTGCCGGGGTGGCACCACCTGGCGAGAGGCCAGAGCCTGGCTCCGCCACGGCCCGGGGGTACCGGCCGGGATATCGGCCGGCAGCCAAGATGAGGCTCCGCCTGATCCCGCGCGACACCGGGTTCCAGCGATCTTTGGGCACTCAGGTCGCGGCCGTGGCCGCCCAAACCGTCATCCGCGAAAGTGGCTGAGTTCGCGCAGGATTGCGAGCCGCGTCGGGTCGGCCATGGCGTGGAGGAAGAGGCCGTCGGGGCCTTCCACCGTCAGCAGCTTTGTGGGGCAACCAGCTGCGCATAGTCAAACCCAAGCGACCGCGAGAGGTACTGCGCCACGACAGGCAGGAAGGCCTTAACCTCGTTTGTGGCTCGCAGGCTGGCCATGATCGTCTCGCTTGCGCGGACGGCTGCCTGGCTCCTACGGAATGCGTCAATCTGGAGTTGAGTTGGCGACAGACGACTCTGCTGCATCCGTGCCAGGGTCGATTGCTGCCCCTGCACGTCCGCGACGAGCGCTTGCGCGCCCGGGTCTCCATCGAGCGCCTCGGTAGCGGCAAGATACGCGGCCACCGCCGGAGCATGACGGAGCGCCCGGGCGAATTCGAGGGTTGCCTGGTGAAGTTCGTGGTCAAGCATTTCAGTTCTCCCTCAGCCGCCGCAGCATCCGCCGGCGCGGCAGTTCGCGGCGAAGTCGATGCCGATCTCGCTGGTCACTAGCGTGGCAGTCTCGCGGCAGATCGCCTCGAACGCGCCTTGCGCGGCGACGTACTCGGCGACGGTCGGGAACGCGTACACAGCCGCCTGGAATCCATCGAATGCAGCCTCCTGCCGGGCGTCGAGCTTCCCGAGTCGGATTTCGAACTGCAGGTCAGACTGGCAGCGGTTGAACGCCTCGATGGCCTGTTGTGCCGCGTCGTCAACGCCGAGGGCGGCACCCGCCGCGCGCAGCCGCTCGAACTCGGGACCCCGCCGGAGCGCCGTTCCGAAAGTCCCTGCCGCGAGGAGCACCTCGGTCTCGGTCGCGCGGCTGAGCGCCCCAAGCTCGGCCGACTGATCCACTGATAGTAGGGTCATTACCAGGCCTCCTTCAGGCAACGAGTGACGGTACGGCGAAGAGTCGGTCGACGAGGTCGCGCACGCGATGGAGCCCGGCAATCTCAGTCTCGAGCAGGGGCACGTCCAGCACGGGCACGCTGAAGCGCCCGTCCATTTCGGCGAGATAGCGCTGCTGCATCTTGTATCGCGCTCGGGCGTATGGCGTTTGGCAGACCTCCTCCGAAAGGACCATGTTGGCCACCACAAGCCCGAGGGGAATTCCGACCGTTCCGAGCTCACGGATAGCCCTCTCGGCCTCGACGATCGGCGTTGCCTCGGGATACATGACGAACGCAAACGTGCTCTGGGCTGGGTCGCGCATCATGTCGATTACCCGCCCGAAGCGCGCCTTCGCGACGTCATCCGCCGCGGTCGTCTCGACCGAAGCGAAGACTTTCACGTCGATCTGGTGGCTCCAGGCGATCGGAAGCTCCAGCAGGCGCAGCGTGTGCCCGGTCGGGGCGGTGTCGAAGACCGTCATGTCATACGTGTCGCGGCTGGCGAGGTCGATGAAGCGGTCGAACGAGGCCATCTCTTCGGCGCACGGCGAGTCGAGCTCTTCTCGCATTACGGAGATCGCATCGGGGCTTCGGCCTCGGGCCACGGCGTCGGCGATGATCCGCTCGGTGTATTCGGCGGCGGCGGCCTTCGCGTCGACACGCGCAGCCCATAGTCCTTCGACCCCCGCGACGGGAGCCGGCTCGGGGCCGACGGTCGCGCCGAGGACATCACCTATGTGGGCCGCGGGGTCTGTGGTCACGAGCAGTGTGCGGTGGCCCTGGCCGGCGAGCCAGACGGCCGTCGCACACGAGACGACGGTCTTGCCGACGCCACCTTTTCCGGCGAAGAAGATCGTCCGCGGTCGACCGTCCGGCAGCAGGGTCGCGAGCGCCGCGTCGGCGTCGGTGGATCGGGCCTCCAGAGTGGGGTTGATCTCGGGCACCCCAAAGATGGGTCGGCTGGCCCCGGCATCTCGCAGCAGCGGAGTGAAGGCGCGCAGCCTTGCGAGGCCACGCACCTCGCCGTCGAGAAGCGGCATATGTCGTGCCGGCATCGGCAGCTGTCGCTCGATCTCGGCGAGGTGGAGTTCCTGCATTGCGATCCTGGCGGCGAAGAACCACGAGGAAGCCTCCTCGCGCGGCAGGATGCCGTTCACGATGATTTCGGTAGTAACGATGCCGAGCTTCCCGAGTTCGGCGCTGGCCCGCCGCGTCTCGGAGATCGCGGTCGCCTCCGGATGGAGCACGAAGACGAACCGGGTTGAACGCGGATCGCGAAGCGCAGCGAGGGCGCGCTCGTACTTGGCCTTCGCCTCGGCGATGCTCTTGGTCCAAGCCTCGGGGAGTTCCAGGAGCCGGACGGTGTGACCCGTGGGCGCGGTGTCAAAGATAATGAGATCGAAGCCGGCCGGAGAGGCCTCTTCGGGTGGAGCGCTGGGATCCAGGAAGTCTGCAAATCGATCGAACGCCGCGACTTCGGCCATGCACGGCCCGGCGAGCTGCTCCTCCATGACTCGGACGATCTCCGGCGGGAAGATCTCGAGCAAAGGGGCGAGCGTCCGATCGGTGTATTCGGCGGTCGCCTTGTCGGGATCGAACTCCATTGCCCAGAGGTTAGTCACGCCCCCGATGGGCGTGACGGCGTGGCCGATCGGCTGCTCGAAGACGTCGGCTAGGTTCGACGCCGGATCTGTCGTCACGATGAGGACGCGTCGGCCGGCATCGGCTTCGGCGACTGCCGTCGTGCAGGCCATCGTGGTCTTGCCGACGCCGCCTTTGCCGGAGAAGAAGAGGAACTCGGTCACGATTATTGGGATCCTTTCAATGCGACGTCTTGGGCAAGGCGACCGGAGTTTCAGCCGGCGGTGGCCAGCGCGGCGTGCAGCTCGTCGAGCGTCGGGTATGCGCCTGTCTTGACGATGCGACCGCGGACGACGGTGATCGGCAGGACCTCAAGCTGGCGGGTCCGAATTGCCTCGTAGACCTCGCGGTTTCGCATGAACGCCTGCGGATCGGTTGTCATCATGTGGCGCGTGACGGCGTGGCCTTCGGATTGGAGCGCGAGAATAACCTCGCCAAGATCGAGAAGGGTCGTATCGAGGACGGGTCCACAGAGTCCGGTTGGACAGCACAGCGGCGGGTCGAAAACCTCGACGTCGATGGTTGTGTCTGTGGCCGTCAGGGCGGCAATGGTGCTTGGATCAGTCACGGAACAGGTACCTCAATCGTTGAGGGGGCCGGGGGCCGGTCGAGAGGGTTTGGGCGACCGCACGTTCAATCGCCGAAACATTGAGCTTGCCGCCGGCGAACACAGCGACCCCATCGATCAGGACAAGCGGCGGATTCGAGCCACCGACGACGAGCGCTTCGACCTCTGGGTGATGCGCCATCTCGGGGCTGAGGAGGTCGATGTACTCGAACCGAACCGCCGCTCCGAACCGGTCAGCCAGGCGCGAGTGCACCAGA
>JAYVMQ010000190.1:0-3721 GCA_043758855.1 Chloroflexota bacterium | reverse complement strand
GACCCGTTTCTCCATGAGCGTCTGGCGTTCCGGGGCGGGACGGCCCTTCACAAGCTGCACCTTCCTCCGGCGGCGCGCTACTCGGAGGACCTCGACTTCGTGCAACGCAGGCCAGAACCGATCGGGCCGACGCTTGATCGGCTGCGCTCTGTCCTGGGTTGGCTTGGGCGGGGCCGTTCGGAGATCGGCGAGCACCCGAAACTGAGCTTCCAGTTCGTTACCGAGGCGACTCGACAGACCCGGCGTCTCAAGATCGAAATCAACACCCACGAGCATTTCGGGAGCGTCGTCGAGCTGCCGTTCACGGTGACCTCGCGCCCGCTGACAGCAACGCTCGCGATCCCGACCTACTCGCTCGACGAACTCCTCGCGACTAAGCTCCGGGCTCTGTACCAGCGGCGCAAGGGGCGCGACCTATTCGACCTCTGGTACGCGAACGAGAGTGGGACGATCGTGCCCCGAGAGATCGTTCGGCTATTCGGTGGCTACTTCGCGGGCGCCGGGCTCGCTGTTCCGAGCCGCGCGAACTTCGAGCGCAACCTCGCAGCCAAGGGGTCTTCTGGGGTGTTCGCAGAGGTGGCCCCGCTTCTCCGGCCGGGGATCGCCTGGAACCCTACGATCGCCCTCGAGTGGGCCAGTGACGAGCTACTGCGATACCTGGGGAGCTGATGAGCGGGTGCGGCGGTCGCCGTGAGTGAGCGCGATGCCTCGAACGCCGATGAGCTGCGCCTCGAGGTGGAGGGCCTCCGTGCCGAGAACCGGCGTCTGCGGTCTCTGCTCGGGTTGGAGATCCCCGACAGGGCGATCACCGCACCGCCACCCGCGCCCGACTGGGAGCCCACGCTCTTCCGCATACGTTGGCGTCCACGGGCAGGGTGCCTGTGGACAACCGTTCCTCACCGGAGGCCAAGGTCGCGCTCTTCCGGTCCCTGTTCGCGGGGCGCGACGACGTCTACGCCGCTAGGTGGGAGAACGAGCGCAGCGGGAAGTCGGGATGGAGCCCTGTCGTAGTCGGCGGTCCGGCCAACGCTCGGCGGCAAGATCGTGAGTACGTGCCGCTGGACGACGGGATCATTGCTGCGCACCTGACGGGTCGGGTGCACGTCGGCCTGTACCCGCTTTCGCGCGACGACAGATGCCGGCTCCTTGCGTGCGACTTCGACGGCCCGACCTGGCCCCTCGACGCCGGTGCCTACGTCGACGCGGCGAAGGTCGCTGGAGTCCCTGTGGCCCTGGAGCGCTCGCGATCGGGCGGGGGCGCCCACGTCTGGATCTTCATCAGTGGGCTGGTGGCCGCATCCGCCGCGCGGCGGGTCGGTGCTTACCTACTGCGCGAAGCGATGACTGTGCGAGCCGAGATCGATCTCGCAAGCTACGACCGGCTCTTCCCGGCCCAGGACTTCATGCCGAATGGATCGTTCGGTAACCTGATCGCGCTGCCGCTCCAGGGGGCTTGTCGGCGCCGAGGCACTACCGTCTTCCTGGACCCATCGTCACTTCGGCCATTTGACGACCAGTGGGCGTTCCTCTCGACGCTTGGTCGCAACTCTCCCGAGGCAATCGAATCCATGGCCGAGTCCGTACGCCAGGTGGCCGCCGGCCCGCTGGAGCCACGTATCGGCCGCCGCGGGGGCGTGAGATGCCGAAGGCGCCGGCGACCATCATGGCCGATGCCGGGGCTATGCTCTCGATCGACCGGATCGGCCTCCCGCCAGCTCTGCTGGCGGGCCTCAAGCATCTGGCCTCGCTCCACAACCCGGACTACTACGAGAAGGAGCGGCTACGCCTCTCGACCTGGAAGACGCCGCGCTTCCTTCGCTGCTATGGAGAGTCATTCGACCGTCTCCTGCTGCCGCGCGGCCTGCGGGAAGCGGCCGAAGCAGTCGTTGCCGAGGCAGGGAGCCGACTCGTTGTGCGAGAACAACACCCGGACCTGGCTCGGATTGAGGTTCAGATTCAGGCGACGCTGCCGGCGGGCCAGCAGGACGCGCTCACAGCGCTATGTCGCTACGACCTGGGAGTGCTCGTCGCGCCTCCCGGCGCCGGCAAGACTGTGCTGGCTTGTGCGCTCATCGCCCATCGCGCAGTTCCGACGCTCGTGATCGTCGATCGCCAACCGCTCCTGGAGCAGTGGCGCGAGCGCCTCGTAACCCACCTGGGTATGAATCGAAAGCAGATCGGGGTCATGGGCGCGGGTCGAAGCCGACCCCACGGCATCGTCGACATCGCGATGGTGCAATCGCTGGCGCGGCGCGACGATGTCGCAGGGATGACGGCCGGGTATGGGCTCGTGGTTGTCGACGAGTGCCACCACGTGCCGGCCACCACGTTCGAGCGTGTGGTTCGTGAAATCGGAGCACCCGCCTGGCTCGGCCTGACGGCCACACCATACCGGCGCGACGGGCTCGAAGGGCTGATCACGATGTACTGCGGCCCCATCCGGCACCGCATGGGTGAACGACAGACCGACGACTCGAACTTCGTCCGCGCTCTAGTTGTCCATACGACCGATCACGTGGCCGCGCCGGCCGAGGCCGACAGTGGTGGCTCCCCGATCGGAACGTCGATCCAGTCGGTCTTTCGGGGCCTGGTCGAGGATGAGGACCGGACGCGGCTGGTCTGTGCAGACATCGCCGCGGCTGTTCGCGCGGGCCGCAACTGCCTGGTCCTGTCGCAACGGACCGAGCACATCGCACGGCTCGGGGCCTTGCTCGAGGATCTTGGAATCGAGGCCGACGTCTTGCAGGGCGGCGTTGGCAAGAAGGCGCAACGTGTCATCACTGAGCGACTTGCCGCAGCTTGATCCGGGGATGGCGTCGTGCTGCTGGCCACCGGCAGCTTCCTTGGCGAAGGCTTCGACTGCCCGCCGCTCGACACGCTCTTCCTCACGTTCCCCGTTACGTTCAAGGGTCGCCTGATCCAGTACGTCGGTCGCGTGCTCCGACCGATGGACGGCAAGGAGCGGGTTGACGTCCATGACTACGGGGACGCGCGGGTGCCCGTTCTTGCGCGCATGCACTCCAAGCGCCTCGCTGCCTACGCGAGCCTAGGCTTCGAAGTGGGCGAGAGGCGGTCGGCACGGTGGTGACGTACCACGTGGAGGCGACTGATTCAGTCACTCTTCGGCGGAAGAAGCGGTCGTGTTGACGTCTGGTTCCATAGACAATTTGGGCACGCCAACCGGTAGCAACAGCCGGTAGCAACAGGGGCGAACACCGGCGGATTCGAGGGCCGCCAAATCGCCGACTCCCTCGTGCATCGGCCTTCCACGAACCCCCGCGGACGCCCTGACCCAGACTTGAAAACCGCTGGACGAGAGTCCCGTGAGTTCGAATCTCACCCTCTCCGCCAAGTCGGTGACCGCCTGTCTCGCAGGCGTCCAAGCATCGGCGGAGGAGCTGCGATGGTATGCAGCGTCCGTTGACTGAGCCGGCGTCGGTCCGGCTCTGCCATGCTCATCGAGAGGCCTCGCATCAAGGTCGCGCCGCTCTGCGACATGACCCGCACGCTGTTCGCCGGAGGGTGCGCTTGGCTAGGCGTTAACTGGTCGCCAGAATCGGCCAATTCGAGGGGATTGCGGCGAGCTACAACTGCGCCACCGGGTGTGTGAAACCAGTTGGTTGTGAGCCGCCGGATGCCGAATGACCTATTGACAGCCGAGCGAAAGCAATCGATAGTCGATAGATGAACATGCTCGCAAGTCGGCTTCTCCGCGTCGCTC
>JAYVMQ010000189.1:0-4159 GCA_043758855.1 Chloroflexota bacterium | reverse complement strand
TGCTGGTGCGGCTCGCAACCCGCAGCGAGGAAGCGACATTCCGGGCGATCGTGGCCGGCGAGTCCGATTCCTGGCTGATCACGGAGCCCGAGATCACCTCGCTGCGGAGTCTGTGGTCGCGGCGGGCGGCTCGAGCTGAGGCTGGTCGGGCCCGAGGTCCGGCCGGCTCGCGTGCCCTCGGGAGGCTGCAGGCCGCCCAGGTCGAATACGCCATGATCCGAAGTCGAACCGACTCTCCGATGGAAACGGATCCGGCGCTCGAGGCGCAGCGCCAGGCGATCCGGGCGAGCAGGTCCGAGTTGGCGGCCTTGCCCGCGCCTGCGATCGGGACCGCGCCCCATCCCCCGGCGACGGTGGCGTGGCCTTCCGCGCCCGCGCCAGCCTGGGTACCGACTCACCGGGTACCTCGCGGCGGCATCGCGTCGTGGAGCACGCCCGATCCCACGTGCCAGCCCATCGCGGTCCTGCCAGAGCATGCGGAACTCATCGTCATCGAGCGGGCCGGAGATTGGGCCAGAGTCGGGGCGGAGAACGGCTGGGTCGGCTGGGTGGACGCCCGCCTCCTGGTGCCGCGCCGCTGACGACCGCCACTGAACGATCGCCAGGTCTCCTCGATGCCGAGTCGGATCACCTGGCTCACTTCGCGTTTCCTGAAGCCCATCGCCGTCAGGTCCGGAATTCAAACCCTCTGAAGCGTCTCAACAAGGCCTTCATGACGTGAGCTACCTAGGTGGCGTGCGGAGGCAGTTGGCGACCAGCACGAAACGAACGCGTCTCCTGGCACCGTCCGCTCCAGTTTCATCCTGACCGCGAAAGACTGGAACTTCGGCACCCGAGCAGATTGGCTGAAGACCTGCGCCCGCGCGTTAGTGCGTGGCGCCGACCGCTACTCCGTGACGGTCTGGATGCGAATTCGGGCGTCGACGACGACCGCGCCCTCCGGCCGAACGATGACCGGGTTGCAGTCCATCTCGGAGATTTCGGGATGCTGCTCGACCATCGCCGCGATCCGCAGGAGCACCTCCTCGAGGCCGGCCACGTCGCACTTGGGGGCGCCCCGGAAGCCGTCGAGGAGCGGGAAGGTGCGCAGCGTCGTGACCATCTCGTGGGCGTCGCGGTCGGTCAGGGGCGTGATCCTGACCTTGACGTCCTTGAGAACCTCGACGGATGTGCCGCCCGCGCCGCATGCTACGACCGGCCCAAAGAGCTTGTCGTGGACCACGCCCACGAGCATCTCAACGCCGCCGGCCGGAATCATCTGCTGAATGAAGAACTTCTCGACCGTGGTGCCCTGGGTGGCGATTCGAGCGGCCATCTCGACGGCCGCCTGCTCGACCGCCACCGCGCCCTCGAGGTTGAGGACAACGGCACGGGCCTCGGTCTTGTGGATCAGCTTGGGGGCGACGCCCTTGAGGGCGACTCTGCCGCCGATCTCGACCGCTGCCGCGCCCGCCTCTTCCGGCGTGGCCGCCAGTCGCCAGGTTGCCATCGGCACGCCGTAGGCGCCCAGCAGCGTGGCAACTTCATCGGGCAGCAGCCAACGCCCGTCGCTGGGCGACGCCGCGTCGCCGTCCGCGGCGGTCTCGATCGAAGCCAGCACGTCGGCGATGAGGGCCTTGCCGTCGGACGTCTTGAGGTTCGTGTACTGGGGCACGACGCCTTCGGGAGTCTCGGCCCAGATGCCATATCGGACGGCGTGGGCGAGGGCCCGAGCCGCGTCTTCGGGGAACGGATACGAGGGCAGCGAGAGGCCGTCGGTCCTGAGGCTGGCCGGCGTGCCCTTGCTCGACAGGAAGACCGACAGCATTGGGATCTCGCGCTCGATCTCGAGAGCCGCGGCGCGGACGCCGGCCGCGATCTCCTCGGAGTTGGTCACCAGAACCGGGACATACAGGATGATGATGGCGTCGATGCCGTCCCACTCGGCCAGGAGCTTGAGGGCCTTGCGGTACGACTCGCCCGGCGCGGCGGCAATCATGTCGACAGGGTTGTTGAGTCCCGCATCGGCCGGCAAGAATTCGGCCAGCTTGGCCTTGATGTCGTCCGGTACCTGCGGCACGATCAGGCCGTCGGCCTCGCACGCATCGGCGCACAGAATGCCGGGGCCGCCGCCGTTGGTCAGGATCGCGACCCGGTTGCCCTTCGGGCGGGGCTGGTTGGCCAGCAGCGTTGCCACATCGAAGAACTCGCCCAGGGTGTCTGTTCGGATGACGCCGGCTTGCTTGAAGAGCGCGTCCACCGTCACGTCAGAGGCGCCGAGCAGAGCGCCCGTGTGCGACGACGTCGCCCGAGCACCGGCGGAGGAGCGGCCGCTCTTGACGACGAGGATCGGCTTCTGACGGCCGACCCGGCGGGTGATTCGGGCGAACTTGCGCGGATTGCCGATCGACTCCAGGTAGAGCGCGATGACGTCTGTGGCGGGATCTTCGGCCCAGTACTGGATGAAGTCGTTGCCTGATAGATCGGCCTTGTTCCCGACTGAGATGAAGGTCGAGAGGCCCAGACTCAGTGTGTTTGCGTATTCGATGACGGCCAGCCCGAGTGCACCCGACTGCGACAGGAACCCGACGTTGCCCTGGATCGGCGCATTCGGCGAGAACGTGGCGTTCATCCGGATGTCGTCGTGGGTGTTGATTACGCCCATGCAGTTGGGCCCGACGACACGCATGCCGTTTTCGCGGGCGATCGTCATCAGTTCCTTCTGGAGTTCGCGGCCGGCGGGGCCGGTCTCGGCGAAGCCGGCGGTGATGACGACCATGCCGTGGACGCCCTTCTTGGCGCATTCCAGGGCCGCGGCCAGCACGAGCTTGGCCGGCACGACGATCACGGCCAGATCCACCGGGCCCGGGATGTCGAGGATCGACCTGTAGGCGTGAACCGACTGGACGACGTCAGCGCCGGGGTTGACCGGGTAGACGGGGCCGTTGAAGCCGCCGTCCATGAGGTTGTGGAAGACTTCGCCACCGATTGTCTTGCGTTTGCGACCGGCCCCGATGACGGCCACCGATCGGGGAGCCAGCATGCCGCGGACCGCGTTCATGGCCGCGACCTGCTCGCGGGCCTCGAAGCGCGCCCGAGCCTCGGCGGAAATTGAGGTGGCGAACTGGACGCGTATCAAGCCCGGCTCGCTCTTCATGATCAGGCCGAAGCCGCTCTCGCGAAGGACGTCGAGCATCTTGTGGTTGTCGGCTTGAACCTCAGCCTCGAAGACGGCCACGCCGTCGGCGTCGGCGGCCTCGGCGAGGCGCTTGAGGAGCAGCGTTCCCAGGCCTCGGCCCTGGAACGAGTCCGCGACGGTGAACCCGGCCTTTGCCCGGTCCGCGACCGCGTGATCGTCGGGGATGCGGTCGTAGCTGGCCTGACCGATGACTTCGCCGCCTTGAACTGCGAGCACGCAGCAACCGGTGCATTCGTCCACGCCGGTCCACCGCTTGGCGGTCGCCGCCACATCGACCGCCTTGTCGCCGAAGCGAAGGGATCGGGACGTGTTCGAAAGGCCGTTCAAGAAGGCCAGGGTTGCCGCTTCGTCGCTCGGCTTGGCCGCCCGGATGCGGACAGACGAGCCGTCCCTCAGGACTACGTCGATGTCGCGGGGAGAGTAGCTCGTGGTCATGTGGCCGCCTCTATTGGGTCTAGGGATGGGCCTGCGTGGGCCCAGGGTGCGGTCACTGTCCGCACGGTCATGTCGCTGCAGGTGGTGTCAGCATTCTCGTGATCGGGAGCTTCGCGGATGGAGCTTGCGCCGAGTAGGGCCAATGGGCGCGCGATGCGGGCCAGATGTCCCGGGCCGGTCGATCACGAGCGACCCGGGACCGTTCCGAAGCGGAATCGGTAAGTCCCAAGCGCTGTCGCCAGCCGTCACCACCCACCCGGCGCGGTGCGTTCCGCTGCAACGGTCCTGGGTGCTAGGACCGCCGTACCATTGCTCGCATCCCCCTGCCGTCCCATGCTCGGCACTATGATCGTCGTTAGTGTCCGGCACGAGGCCGGACTCCCCACCAGAGTGCTCGCGGCGCTGGGAATGGCGCTGCTGCTTCTCGCTGCGGCGGTCTCACTGGCGGCGGCGGCCCCGGGCAGCCCTGCAAGCGTCGCCCGGCACGATTTGACGCTCACCGATGTCCAGCCGCTGGCGCTCGCGCCCTGCTCGACCGCGACACCG
>JAYVMQ010000188.1:0-12661 GCA_043758855.1 Chloroflexota bacterium | reverse complement strand
CGGCCCGTGTAGACGAACTGCGAATCCGTCTGGTCGGGCTTGCGCTCGTCCTGGCAGTTGGCGAAGACCCACTCCTCGATCGCCTTGTGGAGCTCGGCCGGGAAGGCCGGATGCTCGTACAGGGCGTTCTGGAAGCCAGTGGCGAGATGGATCTCGGCGCAACCGGTCGCCGGGAACTTGTGGAACATGTCGTCCGGCAGCGTGCTGGCGCCGTGCTGGACCGCGCCCGACAGGCCGTACGAGCGAGCGACGGTGGAAAGCTCGGTGAGGACGGCAAAGTCGAGCGCAACCGCGGCAACGCCACCATCGGCAAGCGGCGTGCCGCCGTGGCTCGTGCCGGTCTGGACGGAGACCTTGGACAGGCCGATTGCGCCCTTTGCGCGGCTGTCCAGTTCGCGACGATAGCCGTCGAGATAAGCCTTGAGTTCGTCTGGGTTTGAGTTCTTCTTACCGACTTCGCCGATCTCGCCGCCGACACTGACGGTCGCGCCGTCGGTCTCGAGCGAGCGGATGAGGGCGGTCAGCTCGGCCGCGCGGAAGTAGTTCTCGTGCTGCTGCTCGTCCAGTGTGGCGAAGGACAGGTCCACCAGCGTTGAGCTGTCGATATCGATGTTCCTGTAGCCGGCGGCGATGGCGTCGCGGCAGCCCTTGCGGATCTCCTCGGTCATCTTCTCTGGATCGGCCGTGTACTTCTTGGCGTTGAACTGGTAGTGGTCGCCCTGGATGAAGACGGGGCCCTTCCAGCCGGCCGCGATGGCGCCCGCGAGGACGCTGGTGGCGTATTCGGAGACGCGCTGGTAGGTGTAGGTCTGCTCCGACCGAGCCAGCTCAAAGATGACGGCCGCGGAGTCGTTCTTCTTGGCCGTTTCGAGAATGACGCGGACCATGTCGAACGTCTGGGCGCGCAAGTTGATGGCCGGAACGGTCAGGCCCTCGTACTCGCCGCGGGCGCGGGCGTTGTACAGCTCCTGGATGCTCGCCGACCGGGCACCAACGGCCTGGCTGGCTTCCCAGATGATCCAACGAGCGGCCTCGACAGTGGCCTCGTCCTCGCTGAACGTGGCGGTCCAGACGAGGTCGTAGATGCCGCGCGTCCGGAGGCCATCCTCGTCCACAACGACGAGGCGCTCTCCGTCTATACGCGCGATGCCGTCGACGGCGGCTAGGAGCTCCTTGACGGAGCCGGCAACCTTGGGCATTACGTTCGTTCTCCTGAGAATGCCCGGCGCCGGGGCGAAATGGGCGCACCGTGAAGCCGGGACCGTGTTCTATTGGTGGCCTCTAGATGGTACACGGACGGCTCAGGCGCCCACCCTGCCGCTTGTACCTTCCCGTGCGGCCGAGCGGACGGTCGTGGTGGGGTCGGTCGGACCGCCCAGGCTGGACGCGGGCGCCGGGGGAAGGCGTTTCGCCGTAATCCGACCGCGACACATCGAGCAGCCGCCGAGGGCATCCAACGCTGAAAGAGTCAGCTAAGTCTCAGGAAGTCGAAGCGTGGCCCTGACACAATGGCGTCCATGACCTACGAGTCGGAGGCTATCTCACGTGCGCTCTACGAGGCGCTGACCCCGGGCGGTCTGGCCGGCAGGACGCGTCCCGAGTGGGACGAGATCGTCCTGCGCGACATGGCCGAGCTGCTCCCGTCGGCGAGCCGAGTCCTCGACGTGGGCTGCGGCTACGGACGCCTCGCCGTGGCCCTTGCGGTCGCGGGACATCGGGTAACGGGCCTCGACCTCTCCCCGATGATGATCGACGCGGCGCATACGAACGCCGCTGCGGCCGGCGTGTCTATCTCGTTCGTGGTCGGGTCGATGACGGACCTGCCCTACGACGACGAGTCATTCGACATCGTGCTCTGCCTGTGGTCGGCCTTCCACGAACTCCTTGAAGTTGACGCCCAGACCGCGGCCATCGGCGAGATGTGGCGCGTGCTGGCGGGCGGCGGCCTCGGCCTCATCGAGGGTCCGCCCTACACCTTGCCCACGGCGGAGGAAATCGCAAGTGGCTACCGGCGGGGACACGAGCATCGCGTTCGCTGGGACCTCCTCAACGGACTCCCCAACCCGCACTACCTGCACGACGCGCGCAGCTTCGCAGAACGCTGTCGTGCGGCCGGTGTGACCTCGTTCGACGTGCTGCCGCGGGATTGGGGCGGTCGTCCTCGCCTCCTTCTTTGCCTATGCGCACCGCATCGCCGGAGCCTCACCCGATGACCAGCGATGGACACTCCGACGCCTTCGTTCAGGAGCTGACCGCGGACGGACGTCGGCCCTCGGGGGCGACCTCGTTGGCCTGTATCTGTATGGCTCGTCAGTTTTCGGCGGCTTCGACACAGGCGTCAGTGACATAGACCTGCTCGCCGTCATCGCGCGCGATGTCTCTGAGACTGATCTCTCCGGCATCGAGACACTTAACAGGCGCCTCGTCGAGCGGCATTCGGAGTGGGATGACCGCCTCGAAGTCGTCTATGTCGGCCGCGAAACGCTTGCCGGTTTTCGAGCAGGCGGGCGCCTGGCCGTCATCTAAGTACCAGGCTCGAAACGGCACTCGTTCGTTCAGGCACACTCGTGACGACCACAACAATCGCCTTTGAGCGAACCAGTGACATCGCTCGATGGAGACGGTGCGGCTACGCCGGCGTCGAGATGGAGTGCGCTGCCACGGTATCGGTCGCGGCGCACATGGGAGTTCCGGCTACGGCTGCTTTCACCCTGATGGATAACCTTGCTGTCGGGCACACCGTCTTTACCCGATCGGACGAGGATCGCCGGCGCGTGTCTGCGGCCAAGAACGCGATTATCAAGGCGGCCGTTGCATCGACCATCCGCGCGACGAATATTTCCGCCGGTAGCCTAGCCGGTAGATAGATCGTGATGCGTTCCTCCGCGCAACAGGCACAGACGGGCAGCGAGCGAAATTCCGCCTGCAGCCTCCAACATTGTCCGAAAGCCCCGGCTACTCTGCCACACCGAGGGCGGTCGGACTGATCTGGGACTGGGCTTCAGCTGCCGCTGCGACTGCCTGGAGACGAACTCGCTTGAGCGTCTTCACGGCCGGATCGCCGCCGCGCCCAAACAAATCGTGCAGTCGGACGTACTCGCCGTAGAGAAGGTCGTAGGTCGCCCGATGCGCCACGATCGGCTCGTAGGCCTCGTCGCGGAGATGCGCCATCCGCTCGGCTGCGTCCTGGATCGAGGCGTAGCCGCCGGCCACCGGGCCCGCAGCGACCGCAGCGAACATGGCCGACCCCAGGGCCGGCGTCTGCGACGAGGCCGCGATGCGAAACGTACGACCGGTGATGTCGGCGTAGATCTGCATCAACGTCCGGTTGCGCTCCGGCAGCCCGCCGCAGGCCACGACCCGATCGATCCTGACCCCGCCCTTCTCAAAGGCGTCGATGATCATGCGTGTCCCGAATGCCGTGGCTTCGATCAGCGCCCTATAGATCTCCGGAGCCGTGGTCGCAAGCGTCATTCCGACCAGCAACCCGGAAAGATCCGCGTCCACCAACACGGATCGATTGCCGTTCCACCAATCGAGCGCCAGCAACCCAGATTGGCCGGGTCGAAGCGCGGCCGCGTCTTCCTCCAGAATCTCGTGGACGCTCAGGCCACGCTCACGGGCTCGATCGTGGTAGATCGGCGGCACACAGTTCTCCACGAACCAGGCAAAGATGTCGCCTACGGCCGACTGGCCGGCCTCGTAGCCAAAGAGCCCGGGGATCACGCCGTCGGCTACGACGCCGCAGGCGCCCGGGATGGTCGGGGCATCATCTGAGAGCAAGATGTGGCACGTGCTGGTGCCCATGATCGCCACGAGCGTGCCCACCTCGGTGACCGTGACCGCCGGCGCCGAGACGTGCGCGTCCACGTTAGCGACCGCGACCGCGATGCCCTGCCTGAGCCCCGTCCAGCCTGCCGCCTGCGCAGTCAGATGTCCGGCGACATCGCCAAGACGAACGATCGCACGCGACATCTTCTCGTCCACTATGCCGGCGAAGACGGGGTCCAGGGCCGCGAAGAACTCGGTCTTGGGGAAGCCCTCCTCCGCCGACCAGATTGCCTTGTAACCGGCGGTGCAATTGTTGCGCGTCTCGACGCCTGTCAGCTGCCAGACCACCCAGTCGGCTGCCTCGATCAGACGATCGGCGGCACGGTAGATCTCGGGCGCCTCGCGCAATATCTGCAAGGCCTTTGGGAAGAACCACTCCGACGAGATCTTGCCGCCGTAACGAGTCAGCCAGGTCTCGCCCATCTCGGCCGCGACGCGATTGACGTCGTCTGCCTCGGGCTGGGCAGCATGGTGCTTCCACAACTTGACCCACGCGTGCGGCTGGCGCCGGTAATCGTCCAGGAAGCAGAGCGGCGTTCCGTCGGCCTTCGTCGGCAGCATCGTGCAGGCCGTGAAGTCGATGCCGATGCCGATGACGCTGCCCGGATCGATGCCGGCCCCGGCCACCACAGCGGGCACCGCCTGCTTGAACGTTTCCAGGTAGTCGTTAGGGTCCTGGAGAGCCCAATCGGGGCCCAGGACGACGTCACCGTCGGGCCCGGGCAGGCGTTCGTCGATGACGCCGTTGCGGTACTTGTAAACCTCCACGCCAACCTCTCGCCCATCCGCGACGTTGACGAGCACGGCGCGCCCGGATTCGGTCCCGAAGTCGACACCTATGGTGTAGCGAGCCTCAGCCACCAGTTCTCCTCCAGGGGTTGACGATGACCTTCAAGCCGCGCTGCTCGGCCAGAGTCGCGAACGCTTCCGGCGCACCGGCGATCGGGTAGCGGTGGCTGATAAGGGGCGAGAGCTGAATTCCGCCAGCCGCCACAACCTGTACGGCGTGGGGCAGGTCCGACGCGACCATCCGCCGGCAAAGCAGCAGCGCGAGTTCCTTGCGTCGAGCGGCGGCCGCCTCGAAGGCAGTGCGGTCCCCCACCGGGATGCCCACGATGACCACTCGACCGCCAGGTCGCACGGCCGCGATTGCATCCGCGAGAGCCTCGTCCGAGCCTGACATTTCGAATGCGACATCGACGGTCTGCTCGCGGGCGAGCACACGCGCCGGTGACACATCCGGCCCGGCATCCGCATCGACCACAAACGCATCTGTGGCGCCCATCGCTTGGGCCGCAGCCACACGATGCTCAAGGCGGTCCGTAGCGATCGCGGCTGAGGCACCGGCCAGACGTAGCACCTGGATTAGCAGCAGCCCGATCGGTCCGCAGCCGTAGACACCCGCCCGCTCACCCGGCGCGACCGGAGCCAGATCCAGGGCGTGAAGGGCCACGCCCAGCGGCTCGAGGAGTGCCGCCTCGTCATCTCCGATCGAGTCCGGAATGGGCGTAAGCAGCCGCTCGGGCCAGGCCATAAGCGAGCGCAACGCCCCGTCGGTCGAACCGTGGCCGGCGAAGCGCATCGCCAGGCAGAGGTTGGCCCGCCCCTCCAGACAGGGGCCGCAGTGGCCACAATCGACGGCAGGATCACCCGCTATGCGTTGGCCTGCCCGCGGACCGCTCGCAATAACGCCTGCGAACTCGTGGCCGAGGACAAGCGGCCGGGACAGGCGGGCATCGCCGATACTCGCCTCTTCGTACCAATGCAGATCCGAGCCGCACAGCCCGACTGAGGTCACTCGGAGCAAAACCTCCCCCGGACCTGGCGTCTCGGCCGGCTCCGTGGCGACACGGATGTCGCCTCTACCGTGGATGCGGGCGGCTTCGACGAGTGTCTCGCCGTCGGTCATTTCCGCCCTTGCCCGTAGTACGCGTTTGGGCCGTGTTTACGCAGGAAGTGGCGCTCCAGGAGGTAGTCCGGAGCGGGCCCCACGCCGGGGTTCAGGGCAAGCGTCTGGGTTGCCATAGCCGCGACCGTTTCCAGGGCTGTGGCGTTGTCGGCGGCGTCTTGTGCGTCACGGCCCCACGTGAAGGGCCCGTGCGAGGCGACCAGGGCGCCCGGCATTTCGGCCGCGCTGAGCCCCAACCGTTCCAGCGTCTCTACGATAACCGCACCGGTCTCCGCTTCGTACTCGCCCGCGACCTCGGTCTGGGTCATCTGCCGCGTTACCGGCACGGAGCCGTGGAAATGGTCGGCGTGCGTGGTCCCGAACGGCGGAATCGAGCGTCCGGCCTGCGCCCAGGCCGTGGCAGCAGTGGAATGGGTGTGCACCACTCCTCCGATCTCCGGGAAGCGACGATAGAGGAGTAAATGGGTCGGCGTGTCCGATGAGGGCCTGAGCTCTCCCTGAACCACCCGGCCGTCCTGCAGCGAGACGATGACCAAATTCTCAGGCCGCAACTCGTCATATGGCACGCCGCTAGGCTTGATGATCAGAACGCCGGATTCACGATCGACTCCGCTGGCATTTCCGAACGACAGCGTTACAAGCCCGGCTCGAACAAGCGCCTGGTTCGCGAGCCAGACCATCTGCCGCAGCTCAGGTAGCAATAACGACGACAAAGTGGCTCCTAAGTTGCAGCGGCCGGTCTGGCGTTGGCAGTATCAGCGAAGTCCACGAGCCAAATGGTAGTACGCCTCGTTCCAGCGAAGCTCCTTCTTAAAGCCCGTCGGAGTTGTGTCGGCGCCGATAAGGAGGAATTCGCAGCCCGCCATTTCGGCAAAGTCGGCAATAACCTCCGCGCCCACGGCCCGGGTCAGAACGGTGTGATGCGAGCCACCAGCCATGAGCCAGGACTCAGTCGCAGTCGATAGGCTCGGGCGAGGCTTCCACACGGCCCGGCCAACGGGGAGCTTGGCCATTGGCTTGTCCGGCGGCACCAGATCTATCTCGTTGGCAACGATCCGGAACCGGTCGCCCATGTCCATCAGGGCCACGACGATGGCGGGGCCGGAACCGGCATCGAAGACCAGCCGAACCGGGTCGCTCTTGCCCCCGATCCCCAGCGGGTGGATCTCGCAGGAGGCCTTCTTGTCCGAGATCGTGGGGCAAACCTCGAGCATGTGGGCGCCAAGGACCTTCCCGCTCCCGGGCCCCAGGTCGTATGTGTAGTCCTCCATGAACGACGTTCCGCCAGGCAGGCCCTTCGACATTACCTTGATCAGGCGGACCATGATCGCGCTCTTCCAGTCGCCCTCGGCGCCGAACCCATAGCCGTCCGCCATGAGCCGCTGGGCGGCGATACCCGGGAGCTGTTTGAGCCCGTCAAGGTTCTCGAAGGTGTCCGTGATCGCGCCGAAGCCACCTTCAGTCATGAACTCCCGGAGAGCGACCTCGATCCGGGCTGCCTCTCGTAGCGCTTCGCGGTTCTCGCCGCCCGCGCGAAGCGACGCCACGATGTCGTAGCTGGCCTCGTACAACTCGATGAGATCGTCGACCTTGTCGTCCGCGACGGCCCGAACGGCATCTCCGAGATCGCTGACGCTGAAGCCGTGGACCGACACACCGAACTGCATCTGCACAGAAACCTTGTCGCCGTCAGTGACCGCCACATTGCGCATGTTGTCGCCGAAGCGGGCCAGCCTCAGGTGCTTGGCCTCGTACACCCCACACGCCGCCCGAGACCATGTCCCGATCCTGGCCTGGACGTCAACCTCCTGCCAGTGTCCGGCGACCGTCTTGCGGGCCAGCCCAAGTCTGGCCTCGATATGCGCGAACTCCCGGTCGCCGTGGGCGGCCTGATTGAGATTCATGAAGTCCATGTCGATCTCGCCCCACGGGAGATCGCGGTTGAACTGCGTATGGAGATGGAGAAGTGGCTTCGTTAGAGCCTGAAGCCCGGCGATCCACATTCTCGCCGGCGAGAAAGTGTGCATCCAGGTGATGACACCAACGCACTTGTCAGTCGCACCAGCTTCGATGCAGGCCGCCAGAATCGCCTCGGCATTTGTGACAACTGGCTTCCATACGACGCGAACGGGGATGGCGGCGCACTCATCGAGCGCGGCGGCGATCTTCTTGGAATTCTCTGCAACCTGACAAAGTGTCTCCTCACCATAGAGATCCTGGCTCCCAGTTAGAAACCAGACCTCGAACTCGCCTAAAGCCTTCATCCTGCCTACTTCCCAGCTCTCCGCCGTCGCCTGGAAGGCGCGCTAGGGCGCGCAGCGGCCAACGGCATTCCAATTGAGATCCTGTCAATTCATGGATGGAGTCCACCGCAGCGGACTATTTGTCGCTAATGTCCACAGCGTGGTTGATGAAGAACTTCTGTTGCTGCGACTCCACGCTCACCAAAATATAGAGACCGGTCACGTCTTTTGGAACTGCCACAGTGGTGATCGTTGGGGCGGTCTGGCCAGGCAGAGTGATCGGCGTGTCAGCCAGATGCGGACTCTCGTAGAACCCGTAGATGACGCCGTCGGAGCCTATTACGGACGGAGTACCGATATGGACGTACACGGGGTACTGGCTTGTGTTTTCAGTCTGCCAGGTCAACTCGAGACCAGTGTCTGTCCGCTTGGCATCAAGCAGTTGAACGTTGGACTTGTTGATCGCGTCGATCTTCGTCGCTGGTTTAACTACCACGGCTGCGACAGCGGTCGCAACCGGGTACTTCGCATCTCCGACGACGCTGTCGAGATTGACCGCAAAGGACCCATTGTTAGCTTTCGACGGGACGTAGTAGTTGAAGGGACCGGTAACATACGTGAAATCGATCGCAAGCTTCATTCCGGCCGCCTTCGTGACTCCGGCACATTCCACGTACAGAAGCTGCTTGACGGGCGAGCTCTTGGTGCCGCCCGTGTAGCCGCGCATCTGGAAACCCGGAGCCAGGCTCGTCCCGCCCGTGGCGACGAACACCGTTGCACAGCTGCTCGACTTGCCATCCGTAGTCGTCACTTTCGCGGAGTTGGACGCCTGGAGGGCACTCCAGTCGCCGGTGTCGTTGCGAATGGCCAAATCGACGTGCAGGCCGTCTGTACCGGATTGAGCGACGTTGACGACAATTGCCGACCATCCTTTGTCAGGCGTGGCCTGCGTTGGCCCCTGGACATCCTCGGGCAGGACGATGTATCCGCAGCCGGTGACAGCGAATGCCATCACAATGACGGCGGCCAGCGCTTTTCGCACACTCATCCTGCATCGCCTCGATCAGTGGGAGTTGGGGTACAAGATCGCCGACAGCTTACCGGTCACTAGCCAGTACGTTGATGGGGCATCGGTTCCACCGTCAACGGCCTGGACGGTCTTTGCCTTGCCGTTGTAGGAGACGCTGGTGTAGTACGTGAAGCAGGCCCCGCACGGAGTATGCGAGGTCGAGTAGAAGTTGTCGGTGAACCAACCGTAGTCGCTGATCTGGGTGAGTAGCGCGGTCACATCAGTGGCCGCAAGCTGCGATGTAGCGGTCCTGTCGCCGTAGTCAGAAACAATCTTGCCGTCGGGGTAGATCGCATATAGCTCGTCGATGCAGTCGGTCCCGCCGTTGCGCTCAAACGCAATCACTGCCCCACCGCTCATCAGCTTAGCGGCCTGGTCCTGACGCAACGGCTTCAGGACGCAAGCTCCGACGGTGCCGCCGCTTTTGCTACCCGTGACCGCCCCTAGTGCGGTGCTGATTACCAGTGCCCCAACAACGACCACCGCCACGACACCGCCGGACCGCAGCACCTTCTTGTTTCGCCACCACTTGACCGCTACGGTGTCGCTGGCTCTCTTGGCCCTCATACCCGATCTTTGCCGACCGATATTGCGTTCATTCCAGCTCGCCAGAAGACTCTGTATGCCGAGGAAGACCAACATCAGCGCACCTATGACGATGCTCGTCCACCATGAACTCAGCTGGCCATTGAACTGGATCAGGCTCTGGATTAGGGCGGTAATAAGCACGCCGAAGAGCGATCCGATGAGGAAGCCCTGGCCACCTTGCAGGGCGGTGCCGCCGATGACTACGGCCGCGATCACGGTGAGCTCAAAGCCCGTGGCATGCGTTCCGTGACCCGAACCGACGTAGATGCTGTAGGCGATCCCCGCAAGCGCCGAGCAGAAACCGTTCAGTACATAGACGAGGACCTTGGTCCGGTTGACCGGGAGACCCATGAGCCTCGCCGACTGCTCGTTGGCGCCGTTGTTACCGCCTATGGCGTATACGGTCCGGCCGAACCGCGTGAAGTGGGCAACGAACATACCGATGGCGAGGATCGCGACCGCAACCACGACCATGATCGTGATGTAGTCGCCCTTCTTGGTATTGGGGTCACTCAGACCAGGTATCAATATCTTGGTGCCGGCCAGCAGCCTATAGACCGGGTCATAGATCCGGATCTCGCTGTCGCTGATGATGTAGGACATCCCGCGCGCCAGCCACATGCCTGCCAGTGTCGCGATGAACGGCTGCACCTTGAGGTACGTGATCAAGAGGCCCATGACAAGGCCGAATGTCATGCCCATCAGGAGCATGAGCGGCATGACGACCCACGGGCTCCAGCCCGCCGCGATCAGAGACGCCGCAGCCACCGTCGTGAGGGCAAGCACGCCACTGACAGAGAGGTCTATACCGCCCGAGAGAATGACGAAGGTCTCGCCGACAACGCTGATCAACAGGAAAGGAGTCGTGTTCCAGAGGTTCAGGAACGCCTGTCCGTCAGCCATACCCGGGAACGAAAGTGCACCCAAGGCGTAGGCGGCTAGGAACAGTGAAATCGTCGCTGCTACGGGAAGGAACTTGCGATTGCGCTCGACACGGGCGACCAGCGCCTGCGTCATCGCGCGACCTCCCCCCGGACGGACTGCTTGCCTACGCCGCGAATCATCGACTGGACCTGCGAGGAATACAGGAGGATGACCAAAATGACCACCGCCGCCTTGACCGCGATGATCGCGCTCGCTGCGACACCGAGAGCGTACATAGAGGTGATGGTGGCGTAGAGCACGATTGCCCCCAAGGCGCTTCCGAAAAGCGAGAACCGGCCGCCCACGCCCATGACCGTGCCTCCGATTACGACCGCAAGAATCGCGTCAAGCTCGGTATACAGGCCGATCTGATTCGCATCCGATGTCCGGATGCTAGAACTCGCGATTAGACCGGCAAAGCCGGCACAGAACCCACAGAAGGCGTATGCAAATAACTTGATCTTCTTTTCGTTGATGCCACTGTAGAAGCTAGCTCGAAAGTTAATCCCCACCGACTCAACGAACATCCCGATTGCCGTCCTGCGTGTGAGCAGCCAGGCTGCGAGGAAGACGAACAGAGCCAGGAAAACTGAGACTGGAAGGATGATCCAACCGTTTCCAAGGTAGGCATACGTATCGTTGAAGATAATAATCTTAATCGCATTTGTTATGAGCTGGGCGATTCCTCGACCCGCAATCATAAGGATCAGGGTAGCGACCATGGGTTGGATCCTACCGTACGATACAAGTACGCCGTTCCACAATCCACACAACGTCCCGATGATCAAAGGCACGACGATGACCGCCCAGAGCGGTGCCCAGCTGTATGAAGGATCGCTGATCAAGTCGCCGATGTTGCCGGACAGGTGCAGGCCCACAATGCTCGGGTTCAGCATAATTGCGGCAACCGAGGAAGAGATGGCCATGACCGCCCCGACCGACAAATCTACGCCGCCGGTGGCGATCACGAGTGTCATTCCAATAGCGAGGATGACTGTCGGTACGCTGTTCCGTAAGATGTCGATCAGACTTCCATACAAGTGGCCCTGCTCAAACCTTAGGTTGAAAAACCCAGGAATGAAGAAGAAATCGAAGACTAGGATCAGACAGAGGACAGCGGTCGGCAGAAACAGCCGGCTTTCGGTCATCTTGCCCCACGCAGAGAAGAAACCGCCCGCCTTCATGCTGCACTTCCCGCGATCGCTTCCATGATCTGCTTCTCATCGACTTGGCCTGTGAACTCGGACACCTTCGCTCGTTCACGCAGCACGACGATGCGATGGCTGGTCCGCAGTACTTCATCCAGCTCGGATGAGATGAACACGCACGACTTGCCTTCCTCGGCAAGCGCGAGGACCAGCTTCTGTATGTCGGCCTTTGTACCTACGTCGATCCCACGCGTCGGTTCATCGAGGATGAGGAGCCGCGGATTGGCAGCCAGCCAGCGGGCCAAAATGACTTTCTGCTGATTGCCGCCGCTGAGATTCTTAACCGCCTGGTCGGCGGTCGGTGTGGCGATGTTCAGGAGTTTGATATAGCGGTCCGCGATTGCGTATTGCTCGCGCGAGCCCAGGCGCTTGAACCAACCCTTGCTGGCCTGCATGGCCAGAATGATGTTCTCGCGAACGGACAGGTCGCCCACGATCCCCTCGTCCTTGCGGTCCTCTGGGCAGAGCGCCACGCCGCGCCCGATTGATCCGGCCGGCGAGAAGTCCTTGACCAGCGATCCCCCCACGGTGAGCGTGCCCTCATCGGGCTTGTCGATGCCGAACAAGAGATTCGCGATCTCCGTTCGTCCCGAACCGAGGAGCCCGGCCAGGCCTAGGACTTCCCCGGGATGCAGTTTCAGATCGAACGGCTCCATGGAGTTCGACAGGCCAACCCCGTCGGCTTGGAGCAGAGTTTCGGACGAGATGTGCTGCCTGGTCGCGATCTTGTGGGCGGCCATGTCGTCGAGGGTAGTAAGGGTCCGGCCGAGCATCAGCTTGATCAGCTCTAGGCGCGACACCGAGGCCGTGACGTAGGTCCCGACAAGCGTCCCATTCCGCAGGACCGTCACCCTGTCTGTTACCTCATAAACCTGATCAAGGAAATGGG
>JAYVMQ010000187.1:0-8739 GCA_043758855.1 Chloroflexota bacterium | reverse complement strand
GAAGCCGGGCGCGAGGACCACGTTGGCATCGCGGAACATGTGGCTGGGCTCGCTGATGTCCTCGGCGAAGGCCAGGTCGGCCTGCGCTCGGGTGATGGCGTGGCTGCGGACCATCGCCTGGAGCACCAGGTGCTGGCGGTTGCGGGCGCCCGGCCAGTTCACCAGGGGGTTGTTGTAGGTCGGGTTCTGGGGAATCCCGGCGAGCATCGACGCCTGCGCGAGGTCGAGCTTTGAGGTCTCGGTGTGGTAGTAGCTCTGGGCCGCCGCCTGGATGCCGTACGCGTTGTTCCCGTAGAACGCGGTGTTGAGGTACATCTCGAGGATCTGGTTCTTGGTGAAGTCCTGCTCGACCTGGAGGGCGAGCACGGCCTCCTTCGCCTTCCGGTCGATGCTCGGCTTGTTGCCGATCAGGCGCAGCTTGACGAGCTGCTGGGTGATCGTCGAGGCGCCTCGGGCGCGACCTGAGATGGCGTCACGGAAGGCCGACAGGACGGCCGCGGGGTCGAAGCCGGTGTTGGACCAGAACGTCTTGTCTTCGGTGCTGGTCGTGCTGTCGAGGACGACGTTCGGGATCTCCTCGAACTTGAGGACTCGTCTATGCTCGGATCCAAAGGCAGCCAGCTGCACTTTGCCGGTTCTGTCGTAGAGCAGCGTCTGCTGGCTGAAGTTGAGGTCCTGGAGTTTGGCCTTGGGATCCTCGAGGTCCTTGCCGTACGCCGAGTAGACTTCCACCGCGCCAACGAACGTGACGAGGCTCAGGACGAAGAACGTCCCAAGCAGGAAGAGCGGGAGGACAACGGCGATCCGGCCCCCGGAGCCACCGCTTCGGCGATGTGTGCCGGTTCCATTGCGCCGACGTCGTTCGCGTCGGGCGAGACTGGTCTGCATAGCGGCTCGCAAGATAGCATAGGTAGACGCGCGGGCACTCCACCCCATCCCGCCGGGTCTTGGACGCGCGGGTCCTTTTGGGCGTGACGATGAAGGAGCAAGTGGCGCGATGACGCTTGAAGGCAAGACCGACGGATCCAGCAGTGTGGCCACAGGCGGACTGGCCGGCTTGCTCGACGAACTGAAGTGGCGCGGGATGCTGCACCAGGCCAGCGGTGGCCTGGTGGCGCGCCTAGCCACAGGCGCGACAATCAAGGGCTACAACGGCTTCGATCCGACCGGCACTTCGCTCCACATCGGCCACCTCGTGCCCGTCTTTGGGCTGATCCACCTCCAGCGAGCGGGCGGCACGCCGGTGGTGGTCGTTGGCGGTGGCACCGCCATGATCGGCGATCCAACCGACCGGTCAGCGGAGCGGCTGCTGCTGAGTCGCGCGACGGTCGAGGAGAACGTGGTTGGCATCCAGTCCCAGCTGACGAAGTTCCTCGATTTCGAGGGCGAGAAAGGCGCCGAGTTGGTCGACAACTATGAGTGGCTGAGTTCGTACTCGCTGCTGCGCTTCCTGCGCGACATCGGCAAGCACCTGACCGTGCCATACATGCTGGCCAAGGATTCGGTCCAGATTCGCCTGGCTGCGGGCCTGAGCTTCACCGAATTCAGCTACATGCTGCTGCAGGCCGCGGACTTCCTGCACCTCTACCGCAGCGGCGGTGTTGAGCTGCAGATGGGCGGCGCCGATCAGTGGGGCAACATGACGGCTGGCCTGGAGCTGATCCGGAAGGAGTTCGGCACCGGCGAGGCCCAGGACCTGGCCTATGCCGTCAGCTACCCGCTCTTGACCAGCGAGAGTGGCAGCAAGTTCGGCAAGACGGCAGCCGGTACGAGCGTCTGGCTCGACCCCCTGAAGACAAGCCCATTCGCGTTCTACCAGTACTGGTTCGACGCGGACGACCGCGACGTCGGCAAACACCTGCGCACGTTCACACTCTTCGACCGTGCCAGGGTCGAGGAGCTGGAGACTCAGCAGGCCGCGCACCCGGAAACCCGCGTCGCGCAGAAGGCCGTGGCCTTCGACCTGACGGCGAGGGTCCACGGGGACCACGAGGCGCGCAAGGCCGTGCGCGTCAGCGAGGCCGCGTTCTCCAAGGAGCCGATCCGCGACCCAGAGGTGCTGGCCGCCCTCTTTGAGGCGATTGAGCACTTTGAGTTCACGGCCGAGGACGTTGCCGGCGGGGCGCTCCGAATTGCCATCATGAGCGGCCAGTACACGTCCAATGGCGACGCCCGCAGGGCCATCGTTCAGGGCGGCCTCTCGATCAACGACGAGCGCGTTGGGGCGCCCGATGACGCGGTTCCTGCGTCAATCGGCGGCCGCTATCTGGTGCTTCGAGCCGGCAAGAAGAGCATGCGGATCGGGCGGCTGAAGGGCTAGGACTTGTGGCGTTCGCGGAGGCGGGCGATCACAGCGGACGGTGGCAGGCCGCGCTCGCGCAGCACGACAAGAGTGTGGTAGAGCAGGTCGGCGACTTCGCCGGTCAGGGCGTCGCGCGTGGCTGAGCGTGAGACGAGCGGCGCTACCGCGTCGTCTTTGGCGGCCATGAGAACCTCAGTGGCTTCCTCGACTACCTTCCGGGCCGGGGCGTCGACGCCACCCGCGAGCAGCCGGGCGGTATAGGACGTGGTTGGGTCGGCAGATGCCCGCTCGTCGATCGTGGCCCACAGCTGTTCCAGCCATTCGAAGTCTTGGGTGGGTGGGGGAGTGGCGGACGCCAGTGTCGAGGCAGCAACTGTGTCGGGCACCGCGTCGAGCCTGTCGAAGCAGCTCCGTGTGCCACGGTGGCATGTTGGGCCGACCGGATCGGCCGCAATGAGGACGGCGTCGCCGTCGCAGTCGATCGAGATGTCGCGTAGGCGCAGGACGTTGCCGCTCGTCTCGCCTTTGCGCCAGAGGCGCTCGCGCGAACGCGAGTGAAAGTGGACCTCGCCCGAAGCCAGCGTGGCCGCTAGCGCTTCGGCATCCACGTACGCGACCATCAGGACGCGGCCGTCCCCGGCGTCCTGGACGATGGCCGGGACGAGGCCGCTCGGGCCCCAAGCCACGTCCTTTTGGCGGAGTTGCTTGCCGGTCATGCGACTGACTCCTCGATGTGGCGAACGGGCAGACCGGCGGCCGCCATGGCCGCCTTGACATCAGCTATGGAGTGCATCCGGCGATGAAATATGGAGGCAGCCAGCACGGCATCGGCCTGGCCGTCTCGAACTGCTTTCACGAAGTCGTCTGGGCCGGCGGCGCCGCCCGAGGCAATAACGGGCACCCGGACTCGCGTCGCAATCGCCGAAAGCAACTCAGTATCGAAGCCGCTGCGCGTTCCATCGCGGTCCATCGATGTGACGAGCAGTTCGCCCGCGCCCAGTGCGACGGCTCGAACCGCCCATAAGATTGCGTCGAGGTCGGTGGATCGCCGGCCGCCGTGGGTCACGACTTCCCAACGCTGGGCGGCGGCTTCCGTGCCTTCGGTCCCGGACAGCCGGCGCGCATCGATGGCGCAGACCACCGCCTGGCTGCCGAAGCGTTGTGCGCAGTCCGTCAGGAGAGTGGGCGTGGCCACGGCGGCGGTGTTGAATGAGACCTTGTCGGCGCCTGCCCGCAGGACGTCGCGCATTTCGTCGACGCTGCGGACGCCACCACCGACCGTGAGCGGCACGAAGGCGCGCGAAGCGGTGCGACGCACGACATCGAGCATCGTCGCCCGGCGCTCGTGAGCGGCTGTGATGTCGAGAAAGACGATCTCGTCGGCGCCCTCGTGGGCGTAGCGCTCGGCCAGTTCGGCCGGATCGCCTTCGTCGGTCAGGTTCAGGAACTTGGTGCCCTTGACCACGCGGCCATTGACGACGTCCAGGCAGGGTATGACGCGTCGGGCTAGCATCACGCCACCTCGGTGGCGGGCGCGCCTGAGCGAGCAGGTCCGGCGGCAGCGGCCACGAGCCCGACGAAGTTGGCCAGGACCTGGAGTCCAGCCTCCGAAGACTTCTCGGGGTGGAACTGCAGCCCGTAGAGCGAGCCCATAGCCACGGCGCTGACGAACGGGCGACCGTGCGTCGTACGCGCCAAGACGACCCTCTCGTCGGAGGGCACAGGCGCAAACGAATGCACGAAGTAGAAGTGCGTGCCGTCGGCGACCCCGTCGAAGAGCGGGTGCGGCCGGACCGCCTCGACCGTGTTCCAACCGATGTGGGGCAGCGTGGGCGCGTCCAGGAGAGCGACCGTTCGGCCGGCAAGCAGGCCAAGCGTCTCCGCGTCGGCCTCGTCGCTGGCGTCGAAGAAGAGCTGGAAGCCCAGGCAGATCCCGAGGCACGGCCGACCGGCCCGGACCCAGTCACGAAGCGGCTCGAGTAGGCCGTGTTCGCGCAGGTGATCCATGGCAGGCCCGGCGGCCCCAACACCGGGCACGACGATCGCGTCCACGTCGGCGAGAGCTGTCGGTTCGGCGGCCACGACAACGTCGGCCCCAACCGCTGTCAGGGCCTTGCTGATGCTGACCATGTTTGCGGCGCCGTAATCGAGGACCGCGATCTTGACCGTGCGGCTCATCCGAGAGTGCCCTTGGTGGAGGCTGGGCCCTGGCGACGCGGATCCACGGTTACCGCGGCGCATAGCGCCCGACCGAGCGCCTTGAAGGCGGCCTCTGCCAGGTGGTGGTCATTCCGGCCGCGGCCCTTGAGATTGAGCGTCACGCCGCCGGCGCGAGCGAAGGATTCGAGCGTGTGCTCGATCAACTCGAGCGGCATCTTGCCCGCGCGCTTGCCCTTGAACGGCAGGTCGATGACGGCGTATGGGCGGCCGCCGACGTCAACCACGGCCGTGGCGAGAGCCTCGTCCATGGGAATGGCGGCATCGCCAAAACGAGCGATACCCGAGCGATCGCCAAGGGCGTTCGCCAGCGCGGCCCCCAGGACGAGCGCCACGTCCTCGACGGTGTGGTGCTCGTCGATGATGAGGTCACCGCTGGCGTCGATCTCCAAATCGAAGAGGGCGTGGTGGGCCATGGAATTTAGCAGGTGGTCGTAGAATCCCACACCCGTTTCGATCCTGGTCGCGCCGGTCCCATCGAGCTTGAGGGTGACCGTGATGTGAGTCTCTTTTGTGGCCCGTGTGACTGTGGCCCAGCGCGGACCGGAGGCGGTGACTGGGCCGATCTGGCTCATGCTGGGATCTCCCTGGCTGCTTCAATTAGGCGGTCGTTCTCTGGAGCCGACCGGACGGTCAGCCTCAGACAATCGGCCAATGGATGATCTGGGCCGAAGCTGCGCGGCACGAGGCCCCGGCGGAGCAACGCCTCTGCGGCCGAGTCCGCGGCGGCAGGCGAGGAGAACCGGAACAGGATGAAGTTGGCCTCCGAGGGATAGGGACGCCAGCCGATCTGGGCCAGAGTGTCGCTGAGGCGAGCGCGCTGCTGGGAGATGCGGGCCACGTTGGCCTCGGCAAGTTCGGGCCGGCGCAGTGCGGCCGTCGCGAGGGCAGCGGAAACAGTTGAGACCGAGGCGGGCGCCCTGAACGCGAGGATCGGCGCGAGCGTCTCAGGGCGAGCCACGGCGAACCCGACGCGGGCTCCGGCGAGTGCATGCGCCTTGCTCAGGGTCCGGATGACGACCAAACGCGGGTACTGTTCGCGCAACGGCAGGGCAGACTGTCCCACGAACTCGGAGTAGGCCTCGTCGACAACGACCGCGGGAGCCACTCGGCCGTCGGCAGCGGCATCCGCAGCCAGGGCAGCCAGTAACTCGGCGACCCGTTCCGGCGGCTCGTGGGCGCCGGTCGGGTTGTTGGGCTCGCACAGCCAGACCACGCCCATCCCGCGAGCGGCTGCGGAGAGGGCCGCGATGTCGAGGCTGAACGCGTCGTCTGGACCAAGACGCGGCACGGCCACGACGCTTGCCCCGCGCTGCTCCGACACGATCCGGTACATGGCGTACGTGGGGGTCGCCACTACCGCCACAGAGCGTTCGCGGAGGAAGGCCCGCGCCGTCAGGTCCAGGGCCTCATCGGCGCCGGCAGTCGGCAGCAACTCATCTGTGGCCACGCCATAGGCCTCCGCGGCGGCGGCCACGAGCGCGGCATAGTCGCTCGGTGGGTACTCGCACAGCACCGGATCGAAAGGCCCGGTCAGGACGTCGCCCAGGTCCGGTGGCAGGGGCGAGGTGTTGACGTCAAACCGGACGATCGATTCACGCGCCAGGCCGTACTTTGCGGCCAGGTAGTCGGTCGTGGGCTCCCAGACGTAGGTCGGCAGGGCTTGGTCGGGCGCGCTCATTTGGCGCCCTCGAAACGTAGTTCCACGGCGCGCCTGTGGGCCATGAGGCCCTCGGCCTCGGAGATTGCCTCGACCGCGTCACGAATTGAGGCCAGGCCATCGCGAGTTATCCGCTGGACCTGCATGAACTTGCCGTAGCTCTCCGTGGACAGGGCGCCGCAAGAGCGGGCCAGACCGCCCGTGGGCAGGACGTGGTTGGCGCCCGAGGCATAGTCGCCAGCTGACTCCGGAGCGTACGGGCCGACGAACAGCGAGCCGGCGTTGCGGACCCTGGCAACGGCCTCCTCGACGTCATCGACGACGACGGAGAGGTGCTCCGGAGCGTAGGCGTTGACGAATTCGAGGCCGGTGGCCCGGTCTGGGGCCAGGATGACAAGTGCACCAACCGCCAGCGAGCGCTCCAGGATGCCCCGACGGGCGGCGGTTTCCAGCTGGCGACCCAGCTCCACCTCCACCCGTGCGACCACCTCGGCGTCCCAGGTGACGAGAAGGGCGGGGGAGTCAGGGCCGTGTTCGGCCTGAGAGAGCAGGTCCGCGGCGACGTGAGCCGCGTTGGCGCGCCCGTCCGCCACGACCATCACCTCGGACGGCCCGGCCGGCAGGTCTATGCCGCACTCGCCGAATACCTCGAGCTTGGCCGCGGTCACCCACGAGTTCCCGGGGCCGACTATGCGGTCGACCGGCGCGATGCCCGCCTCAGGCAAGCCGTAAGCCATGGCTCCAACGGCCTGTGCGCCGCCGGCCACGATGAGAACGTCCACGCCTACGAGCCCGGCCGCACCGAGAAGCGTCTGGTTGAGCTGCCCGTCCGCGTCCGCAGGTGAGGCCACCACGATCGTCGCGACCCCAGCGACCTTGGCTGGAACCACACCCATGAGCAGCGAACTGGGGTAGGCCGCCGAACCGCCGGGGGCGTATACCCCGACACGCGACAGTGGAACCCAGCGCCGCTCGATCTCGACGCCGGGGACGATAGTCGTGGTCCGGGTTTCCGGCAGTTCAGTCTCGGCGAAGCGGCGGATGTTCACGATCATCTGCTCGAGGCCGGCCCGGATGCGCGGCGGGAGTGCGTCGCGGGCGGCGTCCAGCTCGGCCCGGCCAACCAGGAGCGAGCGGTCGTCCCGCCCGCCACCGAATCTGGCGTTTGCCTCGCCAACCGCGGCATCGCCACCGGCCTTGACCGCGGCGAGGATGGCGCGGGCGGCCTCGCGGACGCGAGGGTCCGGCACGGCGCCGCGCCGCACAAGAGCCGTGACCTCGGCCGCGACGGATGGGTCGGCGGCAGCCCTGGAGAGTTCCAGGCGGCGCAGAGTAACTGTCGGGGCGCTCACGGCACGAGCTTCTCGATGGGCAGGATGAGGATGCCGGACGCCCCGGCAGCCTTGAGGCGAGGCAGCAGCGACCAAACCTGGTCAGCTTCCACGACCGAGTGGATCGCAATCATGCCCTCATGGGCGAGAGGAATGATCGATGGCGATTCCAGCCCCGGGAGCAGGCCTTCGAGCTCGGAGAGTTTCGACTTGGGCGCATTCATCATTAGATACTTGCGATCGCGCGCCGCCAGAGTGGCGCTCAGCATCGTGTTGATCGAGTCGATGACGTCTGGCCGCTCGGCCAGGGCCGCCTTGTTTGCGAGCAGGACCGCCTCCGATGCGAAGACCTCTTCGACCGGGCGAAGGCCGTTGACCACCATCGTCGAGCCGGTGGACACGAGATCCACGATGGCCTCAGCCAGGCCAAGGCGGGGAGCAACTTCAGCGGCGCCGGAGACTGGGATGATATCGACCGGGATCGCTCGCTCGGCGAAGAAGCGCTTGGTAAGGCTCATGTGAGAGGTGGCGACACGCAAACCCGCCAGATCCTGCGCGGCCCGAAACGGGGAGTCATTCGGGACGGCGAGCGTCAGGCGGCAGCGCCCATAACCGAGCTTGCGGACGAGCGGCGCGTCCGTGCCGGACTCGGCCACGAGATCCAGGCCGGTGACGCCCAACTCAGCAACGCCGTCGTTGATGAACTCCACGATGTCGTTGGTGCGGACGAAGAGAATATCCAGGTCGAAGTTCTGGACGCGGGCGACCAGTGCCCGCTCGCCGGCTTCAAAGACGAGGCCAGCGTCGCGCAGCAGGCGGACCGTCGGTTCGACCAATCGGCCCTTGTTTGGGATGGCCAGGCGGAGGCGGCGGGTCATCGAATGTCCTCTTCGGCCGTGGGGCTGGCCGCTCTGAGCCGCTCGAGTGCTTTGGAGTAGCCGCCCTCGCCGTGATGGAGCCACTGGGCGATGCGCGTGATCGTGGCCGTGCTTGCGCCGGTCAATCGCGATATTTCTGCGTAGTGCATGCCCTTGTCCAGCAGCCGCACCACCGCCCACCGCTGGGCTATGTCGTGCAGCTCGCCCAGAGTGCACAGGTCGCGGAAGAATGCCGAGACCTCGTCGATCGTCTCGAGACGAAGAAACGCCTCGAACAGTTGGCCCGCAGCCTCATCCCGCCAGGCTTCCATAGCGCTCATCATTCGTTCCTCGTTCTCGCGGCGCCCCGCG
>JAYVMQ010000186.1:0-8462 GCA_043758855.1 Chloroflexota bacterium | reverse complement strand
CGCGCCCACCGTGGCTGCGATCCTCGATGAGCTAGCACTCGTCCGCGACGAGGCTGTTCCGGCCGACGAGCTGGCCCGATCCAAGCGCTACCTCGGTGGCCGGCTCGAGTTGCGGATGGAGGAAACGCGCAACGTTGCCTCCTGGATGGGTGGGCAGGAAGCGCTCCACGATCGTGTTTTGACGGTAGAGCAGGCTCTGGCCGAACTGGAAGCCGTTACCAGCGAAGGGATCCATTCGCTGGCCCAGCGACTGATCAACGACGATGGACTGCGTCTGGCGGTGGTCGCTCCGCCGCGTCGGGGCCGTCGCCTCGAGTCTCTGTTGCGATTACCGGGGGGTGTGGCGTGAGAAACGGTCAGGAGCCGCGCCGTCTGCGCGCGGTTGAGTCGCTTGACAGTCACGTAATGGCCCAGCCCAGGCCGCCTCTGCCCGGCAATAAGGAGCGGCCGAACCTGGTCGCCGTCTCGGCCCGGGATCTGTCCGACGGGCAGATGGCCTTCGATGCGGTCACGGGGGAGGACGAGGTCCTGTTCCGCATCTCCGCGGACGCCCTCATCGGCGAGGATGATTTGGTCTCGGAGGACAACGTTGACGAGAGTGAGTCCGCCGGCGAGCCCTCCGGCGAGGTAGAAGCGGAAGGTGTCGCCGACGTGGCAGTCGCCGAGCCCTCCGTCGCGCTGACCGCCGATCTCGAGGCCCAGCCGCTGCCCCATGAATCTCCGCCGGCCGCCCAAGTCGACGACCCATCGCTTCAGGCGCGTCTCGCGAGGATTCACCTTCGGACCGGTGCGTTAACCTTGGCTCGCGCCGAACTCGAGAAGTTGGCGGGTAGGAATCAGTTGGATCCCGCCGGTAGGCTGGACCTTGCCGAAGCTCGGTGGCGAACCGGCGATCTTGGAGGAGCCGGCGAGGCTGCGTCGGCATATCTGGCGGCCAACGGCGAGGAAGCCCTGGGGTTTGTGATCGCGGCCGAGGCTGCGGCAGTGCTCAACCGGCTCGCCGAGGCCAGACGCTACGTCGAGCAGGCCATGGAACGGTATCTGTCCGACCCGGACCCGATCTTCGCCGGCATAGCTCGCAAGGCCATGTGGTCCGCCGCCGTGGCTGTGCCCGCCGCTGCGCCCGCGCCGCAGGTTCCAGCCGTCGTACCCTCAGTCGGGCAATCCGCCGCGCCCGAACCGGCTCCCGAAATTGCAGTCGAGCCTGTAGTCGAGCAGGCCTCGGAGCCCGAGGCCTCAGTTGAGCCTGGCGTCGAGCCTGCGCCCGAACCGGCCGCCCCGGTCGAACCCGCCGTTGAAGCCGAGGCGCCCGTGGATCCCACCGTCGCCCAGGCGGACGGTGAGGTCGCGTCCGGTCAGTCGTATCTCGAAGGCAACGACCCGCTGCTGGCCGCGCTCCATTTCGGCGTCGCCCTGCGCCTGAACCAGACCCGGGCGAGCGCGGTGATCGAGGCAATCGGCGATCGTCAGGATATGCCGCTCCGGCTCGTTCGTGGCGAAGCCGTGCGACTGCTCGGCGTGGCAGGTGACGCGGGTGCCGCCGCCCAATTGGTACTCGTCGAACCGGAAGCGCCTGTTGTCGAAGCGGCGCAGCCCACCGCCCCTGTGGTCGAACCTGCAGTCGAGCCCGAGCCGCCGGCACGGCCCCAGACTCCCGAACCGCCGCCGATTCGCTGGGACTAGCGCCGCCGCCGCCCCGTAGCGCCCCCGCCGCCGAATGCTTAGGCCGCAGGGCGGGCATCCTGCAGGCGACCCGCTACACTCCCCATCGCATCCAACCGTCCGCAGGGGTATCCGTGCAGTGAGCGAACGAACTCTCGTCCTCGTCAAGCCCGACGGCGTCCAGCGCCAACTCACCGGCCGGATCATGGCCCGCTACGAAGAACGCGGCCTCAAGATCGTCGGGCTCAAGCTGGTCCACGTCGATCGCGAGCTGGCCGAACGCCACTACGCCGTCCACAAGGGCAAGCCGTTCTTCGAGGGACTCGTCGACTTCATCACTTCGGGCCCGCTCGTGGCCATCGCGCTTGAGTGCCCCGACGCGATCTCGCTGGTCCGTACCATGAACGGCGCCACCAAGCCGGCCGAAGCCGCGCCGGGCACGATCCGCGGCGACCTCGCCGTCGAGATGGGCCAGAACTTGGTACACGCTTCGGACAGCCCCGAGAGCGCCGCGACCGAGCTGGCCATATGGTTCGCCCCCGGCGAGCTTCTGGCCTACGGTCGGGAAATCGACCGCTGGGTGCTGAGCCCCCAGGCCTGACGACAGATCCTCACCCGGAGCGCCTGCCCCGAGACGCGAGCCAGAACGAAAGAAACGTGGCGATACGCGGCCAAGCCGGCTCCCGGACCGGCCGGGCTGGCTCTTGGCCGGGATCGTGCCTTGCAACCCATGTCAGCAGGCTGGCCAATACTGGAGTCACCGACCTGCTTCCCGCGTCCGCTACCATCTGGCCTGAACCGGCCCCTACTTGCGGTCGTGTCGGTCGGGAGGAGCATGAAGACGGCCCCGGTCATCAAGCGTCCCGTGGCTCGCGTACTCCTCTTCGACGAGGATGGTCGCTTGCTTCTCCTGTTCGACGCGGATCCTGTCCGGGGCGCCTATTGGTATCCGCCGGGCGGCGGTATCGAACCTGGAGAGTCACCGGAGCAGGCCGCCCGCCGGGAACTCGTCGAGGAGGTTGGCCTCGACGTGACCGAGCTTGGGCCGGTCGTGCTGCGACGGCGCGCTCGATTCACATATCGCGGCAAGCGCCTCGACCAGGACGAATGGCATCTGCTTGGGCGCGTCGTATCGCCCGTAGTCGGTTCGGGCCGTGCGGGTGACAGTGAGACAAAGGCTGTGGCCGCGCATTTCTGGTGGTCGCTCGCGGATCTCCGCGATTCCCGCGAGAGGTTCTTTCCCGAGGGTCTCGTCGCACTCGTGGAGCGTCTTCAACCCTCGATGCCAAAGCCGCCCGTTGAGTGACATTGGCGCCCATCCGCCAACATGACTCCTTGTCTCAGCTGCCGATGCTTCGAAGCGGAGCTGCGGTCTTGACTGGTATCGGCGAGGCACTCGGTTTGGCGGAACCGTTGGGGCTGCCTGAGGCGCTGGTTTGGGGCGAGTCGGACGGCATCTGCGATGGCTCGACTGGCTCCTGGGCCGTGGGCGTCGGGGCGATCGTGGGCAGCGGTGTGGGCGTTGGCGTGGCGTGAGCCGCCGCGTCGAGCGGAATGCCGGACTGCGACGCCCCGTGCGCGCCGAGCCCGCCGAAGGCCAGGGCCACCGCCAGCGCTGCGCCGCCGGCTACGACCAGGCTAACTTCGAGGGTTCGGTTGAGCCGCCATCCGAACCCGATGCGGCGGCGGAGTCCAGGTCGAACGGCGGCTGGCGCGACCGGCTCGGCGGCTGGCGCGACCGGCTCGGCGGCCCGGTTATAGACGGTTGTTCCGGGCGTGGCGGCGACTTCGGTGCCGATGGCTAGTTCGAACTGCACGACTTCGGCCGGCGCCGCGACGACGGCCTCGGCCGGCGCTGCGGCCGCCGCCTCGATCGGCGCCGTGACCGTGGGCAGGGGCTCCTCGGCGGTAGCGTCGCGCGACCGGCGCCTATTCTTCGTCGGGGCGGCCTCGGTCGCGACATCAGCAGCGGCCACCACTTGAGTCGGGACTTCGGCCGGAGTCTCGGGGGTGTCTTGGGCCTCGCCCACGCTGGCAGTTTCCGCCTCGGCCCTGGGCCGGCGCGTCCTGCGCCCCCAGCGTGGCCGTTCGCTTCGGGCTGCTCGGACCGCGTCGCCGGGCGACATCAGACCGACGAACAGCAGCCGGCCGTAGTAGGTGATCGAAAGAAGCATTGCCGCGGCGCTGAGGAAGCCAAGGTTGCCCGCAAGGCCCAGCCTGATTAGGCTGGCTCGAGCCTCGTAGACGGCCGTGCCCGGCCAGCCCAGCGTCGCGACGACGATCGCCACCAGGGCAATGCCGAGGATCGGCGTTCTTCGCAGCCACCCTCTCATCTGCCCCACGTTGGTCGTGCCAAAGGTTCGCGCGGCGGCTGCAACCCAGGCGACCAGCCCGGTCTTGGCCGCAACGAACACCAGTAGCCACAGCCGTGTCGGTTCTGCGGCCGCGTCGCTGCGCGCGGCAAGGGCGAGCAGCACAAAGGCGCCGTCCTGGACGATCGAATAGGCCGCAATCTCCTCAAGGTCGTCGTGGACCAGGGCTCCAACTGCACCGAGCAGCAGGGTTGCCACCGCGATCGCCTGCAGCAGAAGGACGACGGCGTTCATTGCCTCGCCCCCAGCGTGGAAAGCGAGCGCGCTCCAGCTGACCGCGAGTACGCCCAGGCCCGCCGGAATCCAGACGAGCAGCAATGCCGCAGCCATTGGTGTCGCCCGCGTTCGTAGCCGCGCCGCAGGGCCGTGGAACGGAACCGCGCCGCCACGGACGGCGATGGCAACGCCCAAGCCGAGGAGGCCCAACACGAAGATCGTGTCGTTTCTCTGGCTCGTCCAGGCCGGCCGCAGCACCGCGACGGCCGCCATTAGCAGGGCCCCGACTGCCAGGCCGATGGTGCGCATTTCAGTGAGGAAGCCGTCGTGCCGATCCGACTCAACTAGGGAAGCATTCTCGACCAGGGTGTTCCCAGGACGGACGAAGACAAGGGCCCCAACCGTGGCCGCGGCAGCTCCGGTCGTTAGGGCGACGCCCGCGTCCGTGGCCGTCATCGCGACGGCCAGCCCTCCGAAGGCGGCGAGGGCCGCGGGGCCGAGACGTTCGGGCCAGACCGTGGCCAATCCAACCACGCTCAGGAGTAGGGCAGTGCCGGTTCCATAGGCCAGGAAGAGGCCCGCATAGGCGCTGCCGATCAGCTTGACGTCGCCGACCGTGATCGCGTCCGAGCTGCCGATCAGCAAGGCGGCAACGAAGGCTGCCCCGAGGCCGAAGATGGAGACGAGACGTGCCAGCCCTCCCGAAGGCCGGACCAGAAGGCTCAGTAGGAAGCCTCCTCCGCACAAGAGGAGGTAGGCGGCTAGGGCCATTAGCGCTGATCCCGGGGCCGAAGGCGCCCCTCTCGAGCGCCGATTGAGCGTTGGGTGTTTTCACTGGGTCCGACTGGCTTGATCGGCTCTAGCCAACTGGGCACGTCGCCCTCGGCCGTCGCCGCCACGTCGATGGCCTCGTCCGCATCGGGCCCGGCCGCATCGGCCGAGGCTGTGAGTGGCACGGCCGCCTGTATCGCCATCGGCACCTCGGCCGCGCTCTCTCCCACCGGCGAGATCAGCAAGCTCGTGGCCCCGGTCGCGCCGACCAGCAGGCCGGTCCAGACGAGCTGCTGAAGCGGCGAAGCGGGCCCAACCCAGGCCTCGAGCAGCAGTGAGAAGGCCACGATCAGGGCTACCACGGCCGTTCCCGCGCGCAGCGGGTCGCGGCCGGCAAGCGGAACCACAGCTATTGCCGCGAGTGAAACTCCCGCTGCTTGAGCCGCCAACGAGCCGGGGAGAGGTGCGACCGGCAAGACCCACCAACCTAAGAAGAAGGCGGCGGCTGCCAGGGCCACTTCCGCCAGGAGGCCAATGCCGAGTCCCTCGCTGGAGACCGACCGGCCACGGGCGGCAGTCCAGAGCAGGTAGGTCGCCAGTAGTGCCCCAACGCCGCGCAGGGCCATTGCGAGTGCGCTTGGGGCAGGGGAGGAGGCAAGCGGTGATGCCGCGATGGACACGAGCAGTCCGGCCGTCACGCCTCGGGCGTCGCGCGAGGTGAGCGCCGCTACTCCACCGCAAACGACGACAATGGCAGCAACGTCGTGTAGCTCGATCATGCGGCCATGCTCGCCGCGACCGCGCGGTCGCGCGTCCAGATCATGGAGTCCTGGGAGACGCCGAAGCGCGGCTGGGACCGGCGGAGCCGCTCGGCGCGGCCGACCCACTCGAGGGCGCTTGCTGTCTTGGCAGCTGCCCGAACTGGCTCAGCGGCCAATAGCGGATCCACGCCCGGCCGACGACCGTCGACTTGTCGATGGGGCCGAAGTCGCGGGAGTCCTGGGAAGCCTGGCGGTGGTCGCCCAACACCAACAGTTGGTCGGATGCCAGAGTCCAGGTCTTGCTGCCGTGGTCTGGCAGGTCGGTCGTCTGGTTATCGAACACATAGAGCTCAGTTTGGAGATTGCCGTTGACGTAGACGTGGCCACCGTGGATGTCGATCGTGTCGCCGCCGATGCCGATGACGCGCTTGACGTAGGCCGTGCCTGCCAGGTCCCTGGTCCACGATGTGGGCGGGTTAAACACGATTACGTCGCCCCGGTGGTAGTTGTCAAAGTGGGGCGTGAACTTATCCACGAGAACGTACTGATCTGGCATCAGCGTGTTCTCCATGGACCTCTGTTGAACCTGGTATGGCTGGACAACGAATAGCTGCAGCACCAGGAAAATGACGATCGTGACGAGCAAGGTCTCCAGGAGTTCCAGGAGACAGCCGAGCGTTCTATGGTTCACAAGTTCGCGAGTATAGGGGCTGTGCTATCGTCCTGCCCCGTGGAACCTCGCAGACGTTTCGGCTGGCTAAAGAGCGGCCGCTTCCTCCGGCTCATCTCGGCCGTAATAGCCGCGGCCGTGCTGGCGGCTCTCCTCTACAACGCCATCATGGTCGACCGGATCCCGCCGACCTATTCGATGCGCGTCAGCAATTCGTCGGCGTCCGGTCCCGTCCCTGCCCTCAATTCGGTCGACGTGGACTTCAGCGAAGCGGTCCGGCACGACACAGCCGAGCAGGCTTTCTCCGTTTCCCCGAACCTGCCGGGCTCGTTCCACTGGCAAGGCCTCCAGATGATCTTCACGCCGTCTACCAAACTGCCTTTGTCGACCAAGATCCACGTCCACATGGCGGCCGGAGTCCAGGACATCGCCGGGAACGCCCAGGGAGGTACCGGCGACATCGACTTCACGACTGTCGGGGCGCCAAAGGTGACCTCGGTCTCCCCGGTTGCCGGGGCCGCGTCGGTCGGCGTGGATGCGCCCATCCTGATCACTTTCGACCGGCTGATGGACACCCAGAAGGTGATTGCCGGCCTCCAGGTCGCGCCGGATTTCACGTACCAGGCCTCATGGAATGGGGCGGTCCTCTCGCTCGTGCCGATCAGACCGCTCCAGTACGGGATTACCTACACGATCACAGTGGGCGATCCCGCGGTTGACACGGACGGCACCAAATTGTTGGCCTATGTCACGACCTTCCAGACGGTGGATATGGGCCTCCGTGTGACCGCGCTTATACCGTCGCCCAACGTGGCCGGGGTCAACATTCGCAGCAAGATCGCCGTCATCTTCGACGGGCAGATCGACCCGGCTTCCATTGCTGGGGCCATCAAGATGACTCCGCCAGTTTCGGGCAGCATCAAGGCAATCGCTCTGCCCGACGACCGTACACCGTCCGCAGGGCCATCGGCCGCGCCCGCCGGTTCGGGCGCCAGCGTCCTCGTTTTCACGCCCGATAACCCCTTCCCGCCCCACACCACCTACTCGGTGAGGATGTCCTCGACTGTCAAGCGCACTGATGGTCAGGTTGCGTCGGGCCAGTCCTGGTCGTTCACCACAGGTGAGGCCCCGGCCAACGCCCTCAACCAGATTGCGTTCATTTCGGACCGCGCCGGCGTGAATAACGTCTGGCTCATGAACCCGGACGGCTCCAATCAGCGCGAGGTCACGGCCGAACTGGTGCCGATCAGCGGCTTCGACGTGAGCGGTGACGGTATGACGATGGCCTACGGGGCCGGCGGCATAGTCAAGAAGATGTCGATCGGCGGAGACAACCTCCAGACCCTTACCTCGTCCGGCGACTACGAGTACGCGCCGGTCATCACGCCCGATGGCACGGGCGTAATCGTGGGCCGCCGCGATGCCCATGGTGCGGACCTCGGCTACTGGCGGTACTCCTTGGCCGGCGGCGCCGGTACGACCCAGGTGGCCTCAGACGGCGCGCCGGACCTGGGCAGCGTGGCTCTCGGCGGCGACGGGCTGACAGGTCAGCCGGGCACGCCATCCTGGTCCGGCCGTGCGGCTTTCAGCGCAGACGGATCGTCCATGCTCATTGTTCGCGGCTTTGACAACGTGGTGGAACTCGTGGACCCGAAGGGCGTCGCCAAGCCGCAGAAGCTGGACCTGGTCGCCGCCTCGCGGCCGGTCTGGGTCCAGTTGGACAATGCCTTCTACGTGAGCGCCACCGACGACAACGGCGCCACCTGGTCGTACAACAAGGTCACCGCCGCGGGCGTGATCAGCCGCGTCGGGTCGTCCATGAGCGATCTGGCCTCGAGCGGCCGCGCCATCGCGCTGCTGGTCAAGTCAGCCAACGGATCCGTCCACGTGGCCTACGCCACCCAGGCCGGCGGCTCGCCTACGCTGCTCGCGACGGACCCAAGTTTCACAGAGATGTCGCCCTCATTCTCCCCGGCCGGCGCGAGCCTGGTATTCGGGCGGGTCGGTTCG
>JAYVMQ010000185.1:0-4035 GCA_043758855.1 Chloroflexota bacterium | reverse complement strand
CTGGAACAAGACCGCGATCGGCGTCGAGAAGCAGGCCGGCGCCGTTTCGGTCGCCTCCGATGCCGGCCCGGTCTACCAGGCTGAGAAGAGCTTGGACCGCTCGTACCGTTACCTCGAACTCACCTATCCCAACGTCTACTACGGCCAGACGCGCGTCGTCACCGCCACCTACACAATCCCCGCCGCACCACACGCTGCCGGTGGGTTCCGGGCAGGCAAGGCGTACGCCAGCCTGTGTGCAATGGGCAATGGCTTGGACGGGGGCACGGTCTCAGTCGTCATTCCGAATGGATTCACGTTCCACAACGACGCTGGCGGAAACATGAGCCCAGGGCGCGTCTCAGCCGGCAAGCAGGCCTACACGAGCGGGTCGCTAGCGGCGCCCTACAAGTTCTGGACCTGCGTCGACGCGCGGCAAGAAGCCAGCCTGGTGCACACCCCGGTCACGGCAGGCAGCCAGACATTCGACATTCAGGCGTGGCCGGAAGACCCGGCGTGGAGCACCAGCGTTGGCGCCGACATCACGACCGACGTGCCCGCCCTTGAGGCCCTGACCGGGCTCAAGATGCCCGGCGGCACCGTTGCAATCCTCGAGGCGGGCGACCAGCAGCTCGGTGAATACGGCGGCCTGTACAACTCCGCGACCTCGACCGCCCAGATCCCGGAGACGATCCAGAAGGACACCGTCGCCCATGAGCTGTCCCATATCTGGTTCAACCGCAACCTGTTTGCCGACAAATGGATGTCCGAGGGTCTGGCCGGGTTCAGCGAGCAGGCCGCCGGGAAGGGCGACTCCACGTCCTGCGCCGAACCGGGCGCTTACCCCGGCACCGGGTCGCCCAACCTGAATCTGTGGCAACTTCTGAACAACAACTCCACGACCCAGGACGACCAGGTCTCTAGTTACCAGTACGAGGCTTCCTGCCACATCTTCACGGCGCTGGCCGCGGACATGGGACCGGCCAACCTCAAACTCGTGCTGAAGGCGGCCTACGCCGACCAGATGGCATACGGCGACACCACTGCCGACGAGAAGCTCCCCGGAGCCAGCCTGCCTTTGTCCTCTAGAGAGCTGCTGGATCTGATCGACGAGCGGGGCATGGTTCCGGCGGGCGAGGACCTCAACACGGCCCAGACGCTCCTCGCCAGGTTTGGCATCTTCGACGCAGCGACTCTGAGCGATCGATCGACTGCTCGGGCCGTCTACCACTCGCTGGTGAGCACCGCCAGGAACTGGAAACTTCCGCCCGCCGTCCGCCAGCCCATGGCCAACTGGGCGTTCAGCGCAGCCGAGACGGCGATGGGGATGGCCAAACAGGTCCTCGACAGCCGCGATTCCATCGGGAAGCTGCTCCCCAACCTGTCTCTCGACGGAACCCTCCTGCAGAAGCAGTTCGAGGCGGCAACTACACAGGCCGACCTGGACAACCTGCTCAGCCTGGTCAAGAAGGAAGCCGATGCGGCAGTCAAGGTCGATCAGGCGGCGAAGCTAACGAGCAACAGCCGCAGCATCCTTGAGTCGATCGGCCTCCTGGGTGCCGACTTTCAGACGCCTCTGACCCAGGCCAAGGCCGACCTGGCGAACGTCAAGCCCGAGTCGGCAACGACGAGCGCCCAGAGAGTCATCGACGGCATCGACAAATCCAAAGATCAGGGCCTGCTCCGCGCCGGCTCGGTCGCGGGCATTCTGGCGCTGATCCTTCTGTTGCTCGCGTTGGTCATTTTCCTGCTCCGGCGCCGGCGGCGACCGACGATTGTGGTTCTCGCCATGGGCGGCGGCCCAACTGACCCGGCACCGTTTCTCCCGCCAGTGGGCCCTGACGCCTGGTCCGGCGCGTCGCAGTGGCCTCAGGGCGGATGGGAGCAGCCGGGCCTCGGGAGTGGCGAGACGTTGCAGCCAAACACCTGGACCGAGCCGCCGCAGGCGCCGCCGCAGGCGCCGACGCCGCCGACGCCGCCGACGCCGCCGCCAGCCGACGGGATAGGGGCTTCGGACGAGGGTCCGACCGGGCATTAGCCGGCGCCGCGCCCCGTCCCGCCCCCATCCAGCGCCGCCGGCCGATCTGTGGCACGCTCACGGCCCAATCCTACGTACCCAGGTCTCCAGACCGTGACCGAGTCCGTCACAACTCGCCCTTCCTACCGAGCCCTGCTGGCCGTTCCGTCCTTGGGACGCGTTCTGGTATCGATGCAGATCGCCCGCATCGCCCAGGCGATGATCAGTCTGGTCATGATTCTGTTCGCCCTGCAGCGCTTCAACGACCCATCGCTGGCCGGGCTTGTGGCCTTTGCGAGCATCGTACCGGGGCTGCTCATCAGCCCGATTGCCGGCGCCCTGCTCGACCGCCACGGACGGGTTCGCCTCATCATCATCGACTACATAGTCGTGTCGGTGGCCCTGCTACTTATCGCGGTTCTGTCGCTGACCGGCCACCTAACCGCCTGGCTGCTCGTCGGAATCGTCACCCTGGCGGCATTCACGGGGCCCCTCAGCAGTAGCGGACTGCGCAGCCTCTTTCCGCTCATGGTGCCGGAGCCACTCTGGGAAAGAGTCAACGCCGTTGACTCCAATGGCTGGGTCGTGGCCACCGTAGTGGGGGCGCCGCTGGGTGCCGTGGTGGCCCAGATTGTCGGGTTCGAAGTCGCCCTGGTCGCAATCGCCGTGGCCTACGCCTTGGCTGCGGTGGTCATGTTCGGCGCGCCAGACCCCCGCACGGACGTGGCCTCGACCGGGAACCTCCTCCGAGACTCGTGGCTTGGGCTGGTGTACACCTGGCACAACAGAACCCTCCGCAGCCTGGCTATCTCGCTCTCGACGATGAACCTGGCCTGGGGCGTGGTTGAGATCGTGGTGCCGGTCCTGATCCTCAAACATCTGGGCATGGGCCAGGACGTGGTCGGGTACATGTTTGGGCTGAGCGGCCTTTTCGGGGTGGTATCGGCCTTGATCGCCGGCCGCATCAAGACGCAGGGGCGGGAGCGGCTCATGATCGTGATCCCCGCCGCGGCTTTCATCTTCACGTCCGCCATTCTGCTGTGGCCTGGCAGCCTCGTCCCCATCGCCCTCTCCATGGCTGCCGCGGGGCTGATCAACGGCCCGCTCGACATCGCCATGTTCACGCTGCGCCAGCGGCGGACCGACCCGGCGTGGATGGGCCGCGCCTTCACGATATCGATGAACCTCAACTTCGCCGGCTTCCCGATCGGGGCCGCCATGGCCGGCGTGATGCTCACCATCTGGCCGGTCGAGGCCGCCATTGCCGTCGCGGTCGCGGCAAACGTGGCCGGCGCCGTCCTCGCCTACGTGCTGATCCCGCGAGGCGAAACTGAGGCCGCCCTTGCCGGCACCGAGGCCCCTGCCCCGAGCGGCGCCACAGGCCCTGCGGCCACCCCATAGCAATGAGTCCGGGCCAAAGGCCCGGACTCTCGCGTGACTACCTGGATTGACGTTGCTCGCTACGAAGCCGCCGGCTCCAACGCGGGCGCCTCGTGGCCATCACCATGACCCAATGCTCGCCGCCCTCGCACCTTCGCATCCTCGACGAGCGAGTACACGACCGGCACGACGATGAGCGTCAGGAAGGTCGAGGTGAAGAGGCCTCCGATCACGACGGTGGCCAGTTCAGAGGCGATGATCTCGCCCTCCGAGAGGCCCAGAGCGAGCGGCATCAAAGCCAGCATCGTCGCGATGGCCGTCATCAGGATGGGCCGGACTCTCGTGCGCCCGCCCTGCGTCAGGGCGTCGTACATGGGCATGCCGCGGCGCCTGTGTTGCTCGACCAGATCGAGCAACACGATGGCGTTGGTGACGACGATCCCGATCAGCATCAGGAAGCCGATCAGGGCGCTGATGCCGATGGGCCGCTGAGTGAGGAATAGAGCTGGGAACGCTCCGATCATGGCTAGCGGCAGGCTGAACATGATGACCAGCGGGTCGATGAGCGAGTTGAAGACCAGGACCATCACGAGGTAGACCAGCAGGATGGCCACGGCCATCGACACGAACAGACCGCCGAACGCCTCAGTCATCTGCTC
>JAYVMQ010000184.1:0-8536 GCA_043758855.1 Chloroflexota bacterium | reverse complement strand
GCGCCCCGGCCGCTCTACGCGCCGTAGTTCAGGTTCGCGACGCCCAGGCGCCGCCGCGGCGCCGCTCGGGCGGTGTCCTCCTCCATGGAGTCTCCACATGACCTCCACGGTGGCCTCACGGCCCTTTCAGCCCTGGTCCAGAAAGCGGGCCGATCATCGCGAGTGTGGACGCTGCCATGGACTGGCCGTGGCAGCGTCCTAATCGCCCACCGCCGACGTAGGCAATCACGCCGGGCAGCGACGGGGACATCCGCGAGTCCATGAACGACACGTACACCACCACACCCAGAATCCTGCCAGCAGTGCCCGCCCGCAAGGCAGCAGCGCCTGTCCGCAAGGCTCGCCGAGTGCCGGTGCCGCGCGTCTGGCCGGTCACGGCCAATGATTTCTACGCCATTCTCGGCGGCATCGCTTTTCTTATCTTCGGCATGTGGATCCGCCACGGCGGACTCAATGAGCTGAGCACGGCGGCAGGCATCTTCACCGCGGCGGGCGAAATCACTGCCCTGTATGGCACATATCTTGTCCTTCTCCAGCTGATTCTGATGTCGCGCAGTCCCTGGCTTGACCAGATCTTCGGCCAGGATCGGATTACCGACGCCCACCGCTGGGTCGGCTTCACTGCCATCTGGCTGTTGGTTGCCCACGCCGTACTGACAACCGTGGGCTACTCGCTGGTTGCGAGCAGCTCGGTCGTTGACCAATTCATTTCCTTGCTGATGACGTACCCATACGTGCTCTGGTCGGCCGTATCGCTCGGCCTCTTCATCGTCGTCGCCTTTAGCTCCGTGCGCGCCGTCCGTCGCAAGGCTTCGTACGAGACCTGGTACGCGATTCACCTGTACACGTATCTCGCCATCGCGCTTGGCTTTCTGCACCAGCTGGCCGTTGGCGTGGACTTCACGACCGATCAGGTCGCCAGCCTCTTCTGGATCGGCTTGTACGTGATGGCGTTCGGGACGTTGGCGGTCTTCCGTTTCGGCCAGCCGATTGCGGTCTCGTGGCGGCACCAGTTCCGTGTCGCCAACGTCGTCGAGGAAGGGCCCGGGGTCGCGTCGCTCTACCTATCCGGCCGCGATCTCGACCGGCTCCCGGTCCGGGCCGGCCAGTGGTTCCGCCTCCGTTTCCTGACGAGCGACGGCTGGTTCAGGGCCCATCCGTTTTCCATCTCAGCAGCGCCGAATGGCAAGTACCTTCGCTTCACGGTCAAGGATCTGGGCGACTACACCGGGAAGCTTCATCGCATCAAGGTTGGCACCCCCGTCTTTGTCGAAGGTCCGCACGGGATCATGACCGGCGCGGCGCGAACCAAAGCACGCGTTCTGCTCGTGGCCGGCGGCATCGGCATCACGCCACTCCGTGCCCTGCTGGAGGAACTGCCCGCCTCGCGCGGGAACCTGACCCTCGTCTATCGGGCGAGCGGCCCCGATGAGGTGATCTTCAAGGGCGAGCTCGACGAGCTGGCCAGCCTGCGCGGGGCAACGGTCCACTACCTCGTGGGTCGCCGCGGGTCGCGCGAGATGCCATCCGATCCGCTGGATCCGCGTGCTCTGAGACGACTCGTGCCGGACATCGCCGACCGCGACATCTACGTCTGCGGCCCGACGGGAATGATGACCCGAGTACTGAGTGGCCTACGCTGGCTCAGGATCCCTGATAAGCAAATCCACTATGAACGCTTCGCTTTCTAGAGGCTTCGAGGAGAAACGACGATGTGGAAACGACCCCTCGTAGCAACGTTGCTGACCACCGCAGGGCTTGTCTTGCTTCTCACCTTCAAGACGCCATACGTTGCCCCCACTTCTGTCGCCAACGGCGGGAATGGCGGCGCGGCACAGACGGCTGGCACAACGGGCACGTCCAGCGGCCAGTACACCGGGTCGGCCGTCCAGACGCCCTTCGGCACCGTCCAGGTCCAGGTGACCATGCAGAATGGGATGATCACCGATGTCCAGGCCCTGCAGTTGCCGACGGGTCGCGGCCACACGCAGCAAGTCAGCTCGTACGCCGGCCCGCAACTTCGCAGCGAGGTCCTGCAGGCGCAGAGCGCTCAAGTCGACACGATCTCGGGCGCCACATACACGAGCCAGGGGTATATCGAGTCGCTGCAGTCGGCGCTCGATCAGGCGAAGGCGTAAACGGGCCGCGGTTGGAACAGGGCAGCCGAGACTGGGCCGCTGCCGAGCCCCAGGCCCCTGAGCTCCTGAGCCCCGAGCCTTTAAGCGGCTCCGCTCAGCCGAGTCGGTAGAGGACACCGTTCGTGGCGGTCAGGTACAGCTCGCCGTTGGCGTCCTGGCCCCAGCCGGTGATCTGCAATCCGCTCCGGAGCAGCTCCTGTGGAGCCTGCTGGGCTGGGCCTGCCGCCGCCAGGTCCCAGATCCGGCCGGAGCAATAGTCGCCGAAGAAGTAGCGGCCGGATAGCTGGGGCTGGGCACTTCCCCGGTAGACGTATCCGCCGATGATGGCGCAGCCGATCGAGTCGCCGCTGCCATGGGCGTATTCAGCCAGTGGCGGTGTCAGCCCGTCGGTGGTGCAGCCAGTGGACGGCTTGTAGCAGTGGTTCGCCTCCATGACGCTCCAGCCATAGTTGATGCCGCCGCCGCCCCCGCTGGCTGCCGTGGCCCGATCCACCTCCTCGTACGCGTCCTGGCCCACGTCCGCGATCCACAGGTCGTGTGTCTCTCGATCGAAGCTGAATGTGTATGGGTTGCGAAGCCCGTACGACCATATCTCGCCGCGCTTGCCCGTCTGGCCGACGAATGGGTTGCTGCCCGGGATCGCGTACGGCAGACCCAAGTCGGCGTGGTCGACATCGAGCCGCAGCATCTTCCCCAGCAACGTGTTGAGGGCCTGGCCATGGTTGTTGGGATCTCCGCCGCTGCCGCCGTCGCCGGTGCCGACATATAGGTATCCATCGGGCCCGAACTCAATCCGGCCGCCGTTATGGTTGCCGAAGCTCGGGTGGGGGATCGTCAGGATGACCTTCTCGGACGCGGCGTCGGCCTTGTTCGAGTCACTCGAGACGTGGAACTCCGAGACGCGCACGTCGCCGGCCGGAGTCGTATAGCGGACGAAGAAGCGGCCGTTGGTGGCGTACTGGGGATGGAAGGCGAGCCCCAACAACCCGCGCTCTCCGCAGCACGACAGGCGCTCCGAGATGTCCAGGAACGTCCCGCCACGCTTGCCGCCGCTGGCGATCACCACCTGGCCGCCCTGCCCGATCACGAATAGTCGCGCGTCGCCGGGGGCGCTGGAGACTCCGATGGCATTCGCGAACCCGGAGGCCACGGGGCTGAGGCTGATCGAGACAAGGGCGAGCGGCGTTGGTACGGCGGCCGCGGCCGGCGTTGCGCTGGCCATCGGCGTGACAGTCGCGGCCGGCGAGGTGGCGAGCGTAGTGGCCGTGGCGGTGGCAGGAGGTGCGATCGATACGAACCCGCTGCCTGACGGCGCGGGTGTGGCCGGGCTCGTTCCGCATGCGGCCACCACGACGATCAGGAGCGCGAATGCAATCGCGGCGAAGGCGGCTGAAATGGGGCTGCCACGGCCCTCCGTGTTGGGAATCCGGCGCATTTCATTGCCCTCGAGCGACTCTGACCAGGGGATTGTGGGCCCACTAGTTCCGGCGTGGGTGCGCCAGGCCAGACCGACTCAGGGGGCGGTATCACGCTCGCCTGGAGGCCAGATTGGCACAACAGCGCTCGGCGCGGGTATCATCTGCAGCGTGATTGAGGAGCCGACCAACTCGTTCGACGGTGGCCCGAGCGCCTGTCCCTTCGTTGCATTCGAGGACGACCGGGACCATCGCTCCGACGCGCCCGATTATCGACACCGCTGCTTCGCCGCTCCCGAGCCCGAGCCGCGGGCCTTTCCGCACCAGGAGAGGTACTGCCTATCAGACGCCTTTGCCGGGTGCCCGATCTTCCTAGATTGGGCCCGCCAGGAGGCTGCCGGCGTGAAGGCCGCCGCCGCCTCTGCGGTCATTGTTGCGAGCGCGGCCGTCGATGACATCGCTGACGCAGACGCTGGTCCGGCCTTCCTGGCCTCCCGGCCACGACCAACGGCCGCCGTAGATGCCAACGCCGCAGGCAAGCGTACGGGCGATGCAAGTGCCGGTCTGTGGAGTTATGACGCCGAATCTAAGCGCACTCCGGCTCCGGCCGCGCCGCCGCCGCCCTCCTCGTTGGGTGCGCCGGCCGTGGCCATGGCTCGCCGAGGACCGACGCACCCGGGCTGGGAGAATCCGCCCCGGCTCGAGACCTTCCCTCGGCTCCGCAGCCGTGACGATCGGCGGGCCAATCAGCCTCTTCTCATCGTCGCGGTATTCATAACCGCCATCATGGTTGCGCTGGTTCTCTACCCGTTTGTATTCAGCTCCAACCACGGCCCGACCGCTGTAGGCTCGGGTGCGCAGGCGCCGGTTGGCTCGGGCGCCAGTCAAGGCTCCGGAGCCTCGCCGTCTCAAGGCACTGGGACATCCGGCCTCCCCCGCGTCAGCTTCCAGACCTACTTAGTCAAGTCTGGCGACTACATGGCCAAGATTGCCCAAAGATTCAATCTCACTCTGTACGAACTGCAGGCCGCGAACCCGCTGGTACCAGCCAACGGACACATCGAGATTGGCCAGATACTGAACATCCCCCCTGCCGGCTATTTCACCCCTCCTCCGGCATCGGCCAACCCGGCCGGTAGCTAGCCACTCCGGGCGTCTCGCGGCACCTCCACTTCGGGCCGCCGAGATTGTTCGCTGAGCGCCTCGAAACTAGCGAGGGGTCAGGTTGATGGCCGTGATTTTGCCGGCCTCTACTCGGAAACTCGCATCGAGCTGCTGCGTGGGTGCGCCCGGCTTGACCACCAGCAGGTTGGCCTGGTAGGTACTGCCCATGTCACGGACGTCGCCCGGCATCATCCGGAAGCCCGGTTCGGCGCGAAGGAACCAGCCGCCAACTTCCCGCAGACCGCGCAGCGTTCTGGCATTGCCGGCGACGTGGACGCGAAGTTCCGCCTTCTCGTCCATTAGAGCGACCGCGCCCTCGCGATCACCGGAGTTCAGCAGCTCAAAGAACTGCTCCATCGTATCGACTGCACCCATGTCGACAGTCTAGCTGACTCCGCCGAAAGCCTTGTGGCGCCGCAGTTGCGCTCAGTCGCCCGCGACCCCTCATTGGGCGGCCTGCCGGATGCGCAGCCGGCGGACCAGTTCGGCGGCCAGCTCATAGCGGCCGAAGCTCGGCATGACGTATGTGCCGGTCACGTGACTCTTGGACTGGGCCAGCAGGTTCAGCGACATTTCGAGACCCACTTCTCCGCCACGCTCCCCGGCGGCCCGCATTGCCGCGCGCTGCTCGTTGGGGATCGTGATGCCGGGTACCTCGTTGTGGAGGAACTCGGCGTGGCGGGCGCTGTGGAGCGGCAGGACCCCAAGCAGAACCGGCACCGGGAAGCCGCCCTGGCCGAAGACCCGACGGGCGCGGTCCAGCATCGAATCCACCTGCTGCTCCGAGAAGAGCGGCTGCGTCATGATGACGTGAGCGCCGGCGGCGAGTTTCCGCTCCAGCCGTGCCCATTCCTTATCCGAATCGGCGGCGGTGGAGTCCAGGGCGCAGGCGATCGTGAAGCTCGCGGCCTGTCCGATGGATAGTCCGGCTCCGTCCTCGCCCTTGTTCAGGCGGTCGATGATCTCGATCAACCCGATCGCATCCACGTCCCAGACCGCCGTCGTGGCTGGTCGGTCGGCGCCGCGGGGCGGGTCGCCGGTCAGGGCCAGAATGTTCCGCAGGCCGAGGGCGTGCGCTCCGAGCAACTCCGCTTCGAGTGCCATCAGGTTGCGGTCACGCGTTGTGAGGTGAACCAGGCACTCCAGATTGAGCTGGCTGCGGATGCCAAAGGCCACGGCCATGGCGCCCATTCGGACGCGGCCGGTGGCCGAATCGCTGATGTTGACGAAGTCCACCCCGGCCTCTTGCAGCAAACGCGCGGCCTCGATAGTCCGCTCCATACGTATGGATCGGGGCGGATCGATCTCGACCGCGATGACGAACGAGCCGTCGGCAAGTTTGCGGGCCAGGCCGGATGGCGGAGTGGTGTCGCCCTCGCTCGTGGTCTCGATGCGTGGCGTGCGTGGGGCTGCTGCCGCGGCGGCGTCCCCGCCGTCGGCGTCGCCGTCAGAGGCACCGCCGTCAGCGGAGCCGGCGTCACCGTCGCCCGGCGGCGGCGCCACGACCGCACGGGCGCCGTGCACGTCAACGGCAAGGGCGTCAATTGCGGCGCGCATCGCAGCTGTGTGTTGCGGCGTGGTGCCGCAACAGCCGCCCATGATCCGTGCTCCAGCCGCGAGCATTTGCGGAACCATGTCGCCGAAGTACGCAGGCCCGGCCGAGTAGATGAACTGACCTTCGATGCGTTGCGGCAGCCCCGCGTTGGGGGCGATGGATCGGGCCACTGTGGCGCTTGGCGGCCCGGTCCGTACGAGCGCCTCCAGGCAGACGAGCGGGCCGGCGCCGCAGTTGACGCCCACCGCGTCGACGCCCGCCTCAATCAGGGCTATCGCGGCCGACTCGGGCGTCGAGCCATCGTTGAGGAGCATCTCTTCGCCGAAGGTCATCTGGGCGAGGACCGGCAGATCGCAGGCTCGGCGCGCCTCTTCGATCGCCAGGAGGATGGTTTCGAGGCGGCCGAACGTTTCCAGGATCAAGACGTCGGCCCCGCCTTCGAGCAGCCCCTCGATCTGCTCGCGGAAGGCGGCTCGGGCTATGCCGGGATGGGGTCGGTTCGGCAGTCGACCGGTTGGGCCGAGTGGGCCGATTGAACCGCCGATCAGAACTTCGCGGCCGGACGTCTCGCGCGCCTCCCGAGCGAGCTGGGCTGCTTTGCGGTTCATCCGTGCGGCCAACTTCTCGAGGCCAAACTCGGCCAGACGGAACCGATTGGCGCCGAAAGTGTTCGTCTCGATGACGTCGGCGCCGGCCTCGATGTACTCGCAGTGGATCGTCGACACAAGCTCCGGTCGCGTCAGGACCAGCTCATCAAGGCACTGCCGCTGCGGTATGCCGCGGCTGTACAACAGCGTGCCCATCGCGCCGTCGAGGAGCAGCGGGCGGCGCCGCAGGCGGGTCCGGAATCGCTCGCGGTCTGTTAGGGCGCCGGGCTCGGACTGGGGCGCAGGCGCGCTGCCTGGCGCGGATGCGAAGAAAAGGCTGGCGAGCGAGGAGGTTTCGAGCGTGGGCATTCGGGCAAGACTACCCGGGTGCGGCGGGCGTGCGGCTGCTACAGGCCGAAGGCCCTGCGAGGAACCAGAACGAGGCTCAGCACGGTGGACACGAGGCTGATTACGATGGACGCCACGACCGCGCAGCCGATTGCCTCGTAGCTCCAGTGCGGCGGGTAGCCACCCAGCGTGAATGCGATGTTCAAGGTGGCCTTGGTCTGGTTGACGATCCAAGCGGTCCCGAGCAGCATCGCCGCGTTGATGACGAAGGCCACCAGCCCCATGGTTAGGAAGCCGATTGGCATTGCCAGCGTCTTCACGATCGGCTTGATGTAGGCATTGACAAGAGCGAACACGAGGGCGATGAAGGCAATCTTAAGCCAGTCCACGGGATTGTTCTGGAAGACAAGCTTGAATTCGGGCACGAAATTGGCCGCCGCGAGCAGCGCCACTGCGTTCACGGCGACCTTGATTGCGAGGTCGATCATGAGCGGTTCCTCCCAGGATTGAGCGCCGACGTTTGCGGCGTCGCATGCGAGGATGCTAGCGCCCGTGTCGAGCCCCTGCCGGGAGTTGGCGTTGGTTGTTCTCGCGCATGCCGCCGGCGCGATATCCGGCACTCTTCCAGCAGGAGACTAGACTCGCCGCACCATCAGTCGAGGAGAACAATGCCGCAGTTCGCTGGCCGGGTAGACAAGTTCCTGGACGAGTTCTTCCACCTCTTCCCTGTGGCGGCCACTGCCACAGGAATGCATGGCATTGACGGCGAGTGGCCCGATCTGAGCGAGGCCGGCCGGGCTGCCCGCCTTGCCTACACGGACCGTTGGGAGGCGGAGCTGGGCGGGTTCACCGATGCGGCCCTCACGCCCGACGAGCGTGTCGACCGCGACCTCCTCCTCTCCGAGCTGGCAGCCCTGCGCTTCGACGAGACGGAGTTGCGCGAGGGCGCCTGGGATGCCCTGGGCTACGTCTACCTGTTGGGCGGCGGCATCTTCCCCCTGCTGGCCCGCGAGTTTGCGCCATTGGCTACGCGGCTGGCGTCCGTGGCCTCGCGGTTTGAGGGCGTACCAGCGATGCTCGGCGCTGCCCGGAGCGAGCTGGGAAGCATGCCGGGGCGGCCTCCGGCGCGGCTGCACACGGAGATGGCGATCAAGCAGCTGCCCGGGATCGTGGCCCTGGTTGAGGATGCCGTGGCCAGGGCCGATGCGGCCGCGGACCAGGCGGGAGTGGCGGCGGTTATGCCTCGTCTGCGGGCCGCTGCCGTCGTGGCCGTTGCGGCAGTCGGGGAATTCGAGGTATTCCTGCGCGACGATCTGCTGGCGCGTTCCT
>JAYVMQ010000183.1:0-3224 GCA_043758855.1 Chloroflexota bacterium | reverse complement strand
CAGTAGCACGATCCTGACGGTGCGCCGCAAGGGGAGGGTCATGCTTACCGCCGGGGTAGATACGGCAGCTGAGCCGCTGTCTGTTCGAGACGCCAGCTGGCGCCCGATCGTAGGCCGCCGCCCCAAGTCGTGATGATAGCTCGCCGTGACCGGACCGGCGGCCGTCTACTCAACTCCGCCCGGGTCTACTGGTTTCGAGCCCTGGTTCTGTTAGACCGGATCGACACCTGCGGTTCGGCGAGGCGACCGTCACCCTCAGCGCGCACGCAAGCCGCTACAGGATGGGGTCGGCGTTGCCGGCTGCCCTTTCGTTCCGTAGGAACCGCCCAGATGTCGATAAGCCTGGAACGATTGGTTGTTATGGTCGGGGCGAGAGGAGTCAGACCCCGGCAAACCAGCTCATCTGGGATCTGGATCCCACGTCTCTACCGGGGTCGCATGTTCGTGAGCACGGGCGGCGCCAGGCCACTTCTGCGCTCGATGCGTTCTGCATGACCCGCCGACGATCCTCCCGCGTATTTCATCGGACGTGTTGGATGTGTCGGACTGCGCGGAGTAGGCCGGCACTTTCCAAGTGAGATACGAGATCGTGTCGGCTTCGGGGCAGTTCGCCACGCTAGCCTGGCCGCTGGCCGTCTGAACTGAGGCGCGAAAAGGCCCGGTCGCCGAGGGGGTAGCAACCGGGCATCTGACTGCGTTCTGTGTAGTTGGCTATGTCGTTAGGGATCGGCGAACCAGCGATGGCCGGCGTCGTGAGGCTCTGTATTACCCGACTAGGCTATCTGAACGGGTCCATGATCGACTGCGGCGGCGGTGATGCGCTCATTGCCGCGAACTTGTCAACGCCTCCCTGGGGGGCGGTAACGGCGTAGTAGGCCTTAGCAACGTACGGGCGACCGTAGGCTTGTAGTTGCGCAAGACCCTCGGACCGTGCCTTGTCGCTCCCATATACGTAGATGACGTACCGGACGTCGCCAATGCTGCACGCGAACATCCAAGAGTCGGCGGACTGGTCGAGGTCGTACTCGAAGCTTCTGCAGTCACCATTCGATGCGACCGAGTAGGCCACGTCTTCGGCCTGCGCTGAGTTCGTGGCCAGCGTGTCCGGTGGAAGGCGACCGTGGAACATCGCGTTCTCTCGGACGACCAATAGTGCGACTAGGACCGCTGGGACTAGGAGTACGAGCACTCCAAAGGCAAGCGCGATGCGACGCAATATTCAACCCCCAGCTGTGGTTCTGCGAACCTTATCCGGCTTGACCCAAGGTAGTCGCCCGGGTCAGGTTCTCCATTCCGATGTACTCGGCAATTATGGCGCAGGATCGACGGTCAAGGCCGGTCCTGCGCCAAGAATCAACGCGGATCTGTTACCAAGCGTCCGCCCTCCTCGATGCCCTCACCTATGCAGACATGACCACCAGCCCCCGCGGGCTCCCCGTGCCCGCAGACCTCGCCAGCGGGAAGGCACGCCGGCCGAGCGAGAGGTCGAGTACCTGCAGGCGGTCGGAGACGCATGGCGGCTTGCCGAAGGAGGACCGGGCAGGACGATGGTCGCGCGCTCGGTATTCGAGCGACTTGAAGCCTCAGGGTTCCGCGAACTGAAGGTACATCTGACGGCGGAGGCCCGCGCTCACGCGTTCGCGGCGGCCATTCCGGCTCAGTTCACGTCATCTGTTGGATATGGTCGGGGCGAGAGGAGTAGCGCCCACACTTTCCAACTGATCTACTCGATCGTGCCCGCAGACCAGATGCTGGTCGAGGTGGCGTAGTCGGCGCCGTCCCGGAGTCGCGTCGACACCCCATGGGTGGGGTTGGAGCGGCCGTGTGGGTCGGTGATCAGGACGCCACCGTTCGGCTGTAACCCGAGGTCATCCGTGGAGATTGCTGCAGTTCGACCCCGTTGGGCCAGATTCGTGCTCAGAATTGGCCCAGAACCTTCTAGCTTTGGAGCCGATGAACAGGGCGGACCTACCTCGCGAGTCCAGCGGAAATCATGTGTGCTGGCTCAAGATCGGCTGTACCGGTTCGGCAGCAGGTCTCGAATAGTCGTGATCGCCGGACCGCTGGTTGAGGGGACGAGGACTCGAGCGTCAGGCGCGTAGTCAGAGATCAGCTCCCGACACATGCCGCATGGCGAGACGACCGTGCCGTCTCCGTCGACAGATACGATCGTGTCGATTTCGGTGTCTCCTTCGGCAGCGCCCATCCCGATCGCGATCGCCTCGGCGCATACTGCCAGACGCCCCACATTCGCATCTACGTTGACGGCTGCGAAGACTCGTCCCGAAGTGGTCCGGAGCGCCGCACCGATCGTGTGCCAGTCGCTCCTCCAACGGAGGTGAATGATCCGCTGGGCGGCCGCGACTAGCTCTGTGTCGCCGGGCGTCAACGGGAGCCCCATCCTAGCCTCCTCACGCGCGACACTGTGATGGTTGATCTCTCGTGGTTCATCCCTTCTCCCTGAGCACGTCAGTCGACCAAGCGAGCATCCGCGAGACTTCCCGCAGTTGCAAGATGCCGAATGTCAAGAGCGCGCTTCGGCCGACACGTCGCGTATCCGCGAGGACCGCCCCGGGCCAAGGTCGACGCCGTCGAGTATCCGTGGCCGTGGCCGTCCAGTTCTCGTGTTCGAGGCTGTGCAGGTCCCGCGGACCACCACCGGGAAAATTCAGTGGACCATTGACAGGAAGGGCGTTTGCACACTTCTTGACAGACGAGAGCTCTCCCCGGCGGATGAAGACGACGAGGCGGACCTCGACGGCCATCGTTCTCGGCGGCGCTGGCGTCGACCGCCATCGCATCGGTGTTCGTCCGATCCACGTGCTCGAAAGGCACCGCGCAATCGGTGCCACCATCCGACCAGTGGCTTGTACGTGTGAAGGTGGCCCCGGCCCTGCGACCCAAGCGGCCGTCTTGTCGCCGGACGCTCAGCGGAGGTGGCGGCCGGGCTTCCGTCTACTTAGTGTCTCGTCCCGCAATAGGCTAGACGCTTTTGCGATTGGCAGCTACGATTCGGTTCATGCCGAATCACCCAGCCCCTCCTTTGACCATCAGCGAGTCCGAGAAGGTGTCGCTGCTAGGGAATCTGCGGGCGGCCAGACTGTCGTCATCGTGGGGCTTGGTAGGGGAGGGAGGATTCGAACCTCCAACCGGGGCTGTATAAGAGCCATGCTCTAACCGTTGAGCTACTCCCCCGCCGGCCGCGATCGTACACCAAGGACGGC
>JAYVMQ010000182.1:0-2158 GCA_043758855.1 Chloroflexota bacterium | reverse complement strand
GCATTCGTCCAGTTCGGGGTCATCTTCGTCGGTTTCGCCGCCGCGATTCTCGTGGCCGGCTGGGCCTCGGACGAGACCTCCGGACGGCTCGAGATGTTGCTGGCGACGCCGCTTGCTCGCAGCGTGTGGGCCGCAAAGAGCGGCATCGGCGTCTATCTCGCCATTGCGTTTATGAGCCTTCTGTTTGCAGCCGGCGTGGGCATCGGCGCCGTCCTGGCGGGGAGCGACGCGGTCACACCGATGATCGGCTCGCTGATCCTGGGGCTGTACGCGGCCGCCATGGCCGGCGTCGGCTTCGCGGTCGGCGGACTGTGGCGGACTTCCATCGCGCCCGAGATCGTGGGTCTCGTCGTAACCGTGACCTTCCTGATCGCCCTCATCGCCCCGCCGCTGAAGCTTCCCGATTGGTTCCAGCAGCTCGCCCTGACCTCCCACTTCGGCCAGCCGATGGTCGGCGTGTGGGACGCCGCGGGGGTGGTTGCGTGCCTCGTCCTGGCCGTGGCCGGATTGGCTATCGGCGCCTGGGGCATGGGCCGACGTGACGTGACCCGCTAGGAACCGTCACTCAAGCCCAAGCGCAGCCAGTAGTCAGCCGACCATCCGAAGATCCGGCGCGCGGGCGCACCACCCATGCCCAGGCGTGACGGCCAAGCTGACACGCGGCCGATCCACTCTGCCACCATGGACGACATGAGTAGGGGTCTCTGGGGCCGATTCAAGTCTGGGAAAGCGCCGGTGGTGGCCGCACCGAAAGCACCGCCCGACCGCTCGACGGCCCACGCTCCACAACCAACCGAACTGCCGCACGAGCCGACGGCCGAACTCCACTTCTGCTGCATCTGCGGGGCTCTCCTGGGCGACGATACCGAGGATGAGCTCGACGGCGAGGGTTGGGGCAATGATATCTGCGGCGATTGCAACCGCACCAAGAACGACGAAGCACTGATGGGCCGGTAGCGCTGCCTGTCCGACTCGAACCCCTCGAGCGGCGCGAGTCCGACGCCCCCACCCTGATGCTGGGCCCCGGTTAGGCGCGTCGGACATGGGAGAACGCGCCAGAGGTGCCCCGGTTGCGTACAAATCCGCAACCACCGACGCCCGCGCACGCGGTAGGTTGGCAATTACAGCGTCTCGCGTTCCGTCGTGCCGAGACGATTGGCCTTCGGCCGGAAGGGGCGGCAGGCTGCCGATGGACGACCACCTCCGCGCGAACCGCCACCTATGCGGGCCGCAGGGTGTCGAAGCGCCGGGATCACACCGCGAACACCGATAGAGTCGCTACCGATTGACGGAATATAAGCGATGGCGCATATTCTCCGGCGAAGGGAGATAGCGAGATGTCGAACTACCAGCGGCTGCGGGATCAGGCCATGGGGGACTTCACCCCCCAGGAGCGCGCCGCCTTTGAGCGGCTGTCGGAACGCGTTGAACTTGGTGAGCAGCTTCGCGCGGCCCGGCTGGCCGCCAGGATGACCCAGGCCGCGCTCGCGACCGCATCGGGGGTGCCGCAGCCGGAACTCAGCAAGATCGAGAACGGCCAGGTTGAGCCGTCTTACTCGCGCCTACGAAAGATCATCCGGGCCACGGGCGGCGACGTGCCTGTTGTTCAGCCGGGTGCGGTGGCTGCGAAACCTCGACACTGACGCATCGGTCTGTCGGGGAGCTCGGGCTCCCCACTCCCATGTGTTGGAGTCCGTAGATGGCTAGAGAAGCGCAACGGTACGTGACTGGTCTCGTGGAAGAACTGCTGGGCCCAGCCGAAAAGGAGAAGCGGTTCGACTGGGCGCGCGGCGACTCCGGGGCAACCGGCGGCGCTGGTGTGCCACTTCCGTTCGATGCTGTATGGGTATCTCGGCGGCTGATCATCGAGATCGATGAGCGACAGCACGACGAGCCAGTGGCGTTCTTCGACAAGTCCGATGTCATGACCGTGTCTGGCGTGCACCGTGGCGAGCAGCGACGCCTCTACGACCTGCGCAAGGTGCGGCTGGCTATTGAGCACGGATACACGGTTGTCCGCATCCCAACGCGTAAGTTGTCCAGCAACCACCAGGATCGTCATCTGGAGCGCGAAGATGACCTCAGGATGATCTCGGGCCTTCTCAAGGCCTCAGGTATGGACGTTGGCGGAACGGGCAACTCGCGGTTGCGTACAAAT
>JAYVMQ010000181.1:0-2513 GCA_043758855.1 Chloroflexota bacterium | reverse complement strand
TCGGCCATCGTCATCGGCTTTCTCGCCGGCGCCGTCTGCTACGGCGCGATCCTGCTGCGCCAGCGCCTAAAGATCGATGACGCGCTCGACGTCTGGGCGGTCCATGGCGTCGGGGGAACGCTAGGCGTCCTCCTAACCGGCATCCTGGCGGTCACGGCCATCGGTGGCGCAAAGGGACTGGTTGAGGGCAACGTCAACCAAGTCGGTACGCAACTTATCGCCATTGTTGCGGTTTGGATCTACAGCGCCGTGGCCACGTTGATCATCCTCAAGGTTGTGGACTTCTGTGTCGGCCTCCGGGTCGAGGAATCGGAGGAGGAAGCCGGTCTGGACTTCTCGCAGCACGGCGAGGTCGCCGGAGTGGCGTGACTGCGCGCAGGTTCGGTGCCGTCAGCCGATCCGTTTCACAGCCCGGGAGCGCCTGCCGCACCTGGGCCGCCATCCACGGCCCCAGAGTTGCCGTGCGGACGCGGCCGTTGCGGCCTGTTGCATCACTGTTGTCGGCAGGCGCCGGAGGGGTTGATCGTACCGAATCGCAACCGTCGTGACACCACAGCGTCACCGATGTACCACCGCCCCGCTACTGATTTGAGCCGACTCTCTGGCTAGACTTCCGAAATCGAAGGACGCAAGTCCCGAGCTTCAGCCGAAGGAGCGGAGAAATGATCGCCATCGCATTCGTCATCTTCGCCCTTCTGGTCGTAGCCTGGTTGATCGCCCCTTCGCGAGCCAACGTCGCCAAGTAGCGGCCAACTGGCAGTTTCTTGGGCGGCGGCCCGGCGGCCGTGGTCAGGCGGCCGTGGTCAGGCGGCCGTGGCGAAGGAGCGCGGCCGTGGCGAAGGAGCGCGTTCCCGCTACTCGACCGCCTCAAGGCGGTAGCCGACGCCGCGAACTGACGATGGCGCGGGCGCGCCGGCCTCACCGAGCTTGGAGCGCAGGCGAGCCAGATGCGGCTTGAGCCACTGCGGGTCCGGGTTGGGTTCGTTTGGCCAACCCGCCGCGAGCAGAGACGCGTGCGAGACCACGTGGCCGGCCGACGCAACCAGGGATGCCAGGAGGCTGTATTCGGTCCGGGTAAGCACGATCTCCTGACCGGCCACGGCGGCCGTGTGGCGACCACGGTCCAGGACGATGGTGCCCCAGCGCAACTCCCCAACGCCACGGGGCCCGACGTCGCTACCGCGACGTCGCATGACTGCGCGGATCCGGGCCAGGAGTTCCTGCTTGCCGAAGGGCTTGACGACGTAGTCATCCGCCCCGGTGTCCAGGGCCTCGACCTTGGCTCGCTCGTCGGCCTCGCCGGTCAACACGATGATGGGCGTTTGCGATATCCGGCGGATCGCCCGGCAGACCTCAACGCCGTCTAGACCGGGCATGGCCAGGTCCAGCAGGACGAGGTCCGGGCGCTCCTCACTGAAGCGGCGCAAGGCTGTGTTGCCGTCATATGCGGTCACGACGCGGTGGCCGGCGCGCCCGAGCAGAGCCGAAACCGCCCCCACCATGGCCGGCTCGTCGTCGACGACAAGAACGAGCAGGCTCGTATCGCTTTGACCGTTCGTGTTCAACTGGCGCCTCCCGCTCTGTCTACCCTTCCGGACCCGTCTCTGACATCACGCCTGCCTCCGGACCGCCGGGTTCGTTACCAGTTTGGCGCATCTCGGGCACGGCCACCATGAATCGGCTACCTCCGTACCCATTTGACTCCAACCAGACACGTCCGCCCATCGCGGCCATGAGCCTGCGCGCTGCGTAGAGGCCGATTCCGGAGCCGCGCGGACGGTTCGCGGTCCTAACGTAGGCATCAAAGACGGACTCCCACTCGGCCTCGGGGATACCGGGTCCGTCATCCGTGACGTAGACCTGGATCTCGCCATCGGCTCGCCACGCTCCGATGCTGACCGAGCCGCCTCCCGGCGCGTACTTCACTTCGTTCTCGAGGAGGTGCTCCATTACCTGACGGAACCGGCCCTCATCCCCGATCCCCATGAGCTCTTCCCAAGTACCGGTGCGGCGGAGCGGGTGGCCTCGGAGCAGGGGAGACATCTCGCCGATCGTGTCGTTGACGGCCCGGGCAAGGTCGAACGGAACTCGGGCCAGCCCGGCCGCCAGACCCTCGCCGCGGACGCTCGCCAGGATCGAGTCGACGAGCCGGTCCAGGCGGGTGACCTGGGCGACCGCCTGAATTCGCCACTCATCGACCTGTTCAGGGTGGATTGCGGGCAGTGGCTTGTCGTCCTTGCGGTCCGCGTCGGCCTCAGACGCGCCCCCCGTCGCGTCGATAGCCGCGTCAGCCAGCAGGTCCAGGTATGCCCGCACCACCGCCAGCGGAGTGCGCAGCTCGTGCGTGACGACGGCCAGCAGTTCGGCCCGGGCACCGTCGAGCGCCGTAAGCGTCTCGAGCTGCTCTTGTGCCTCGGCCTGCAGGCGTCCCTTCTCGACGGCGCCACCGAGGAGCGCACCGATCGTTACCAGGAACTCGACCTCTTCTGGCGAGAACGTGCGCGACTCGATCG
>JAYVMQ010000180.1:0-3681 GCA_043758855.1 Chloroflexota bacterium | reverse complement strand
ACGCTTCTCACCCTGGGCGTCATCGGCCTGATCTCGTCGTGGGCCGGTGCGGCGCTCGGGGCCACGGCGCGCCCATTCACCGTCCAGGCGGCGGTGGTTCTGCGAGATGCCGCTCGCCGGCGGCTGGTGGAGCGCCGAGCGCTGCGTTACCCGCTCGCCGTGGCCCTCATCCTGATCCTCCTGGTCGTGACCGTGCCCGCCTTTGGTGACCTCGTCAATTTCGCGCCCGACTCGCTGATGAGGGGCGGGGCTCCGCAGGCCCTTGCCGCCGCCAAGGCCGGCTCCTCTGACGGGACGCCCGACGCGTCGGCCTCAACTCCCATACAAACGGCCGAGGCGACACCGTTCGCGTCGGCTGGCCCAACGTCACCAAGCAGCAATTCTGGGCGGCCGTGGCTTGCCTGGCTACCGACGGGCATCGGACACGTCACGACCAATAATTTGGCCGCACCCTGGAAAGGCGGCACGGCGTCGACGGTCGACATCACCGTCTACACCCCGCCCGGCTACGACCCGGCTGGCACCAGGCGCTACCCGGTCCTGTACGAGGCTCCGACCGGCTATCACCTATGGGGCGGCGCAACGAACGTGAAGGCAGCCCTCGACACTCTCATCGACTCCGGCTCCGTGCCGGCCATGATCGTGGTCTTCATCGACTCTCTCGGAGGCCCCTTCCCCGACGTCGAATGCGCCGACTCGTTCGATCAGCGACAGTGGTACGACACCTTCGTCGGCGTAACGATGGTCGGGTGGATGGACACGCACTTCAAAACGATCGCCCAGCCTGCCGCCCGGGCGACAATGGGCATGTCGGCAGGCGGTTTCTGCTCCGCCATCCTGGCTCTTCATCACCCCGGCGTCTTCGGCACTTCGATCGCCTTCTCCGGCTACTACCAGGCCGGAGCTTCTGGAACCAACTCGGCGGCTCCTTTCGGAGGCAACAAGACCCTGTTGGCGGATTACTCACCATCGGTCGTCGTAGGACGGCTGGACGCCGCGACCCGGGCGCGGCTCTACTTCATCATCGTCGCCAAACCGGACCAGCCCCAATTCGGCCCACAGGCTGCCGCATTCGAAAAGGAGCTGGCCGCCGATGGCTATCGGTACGACTCGATTGCGGCGCCGGACCCTCATGGCTGGCCGCAGGTTCGAGCGGAGTTCCCGGCCACTCTTGAGGCCTGGTCGGTCCGAATGGTCGCGACAGGAGTCTTCTGACGGTCCGGAATCGGGACCAATCGGCGTTTGACGCAGGTGCTGCCCACGACTTAATCTTTCGACGACCGGTGATGGTGCCCGCCGAGATGCACAAGTCGGTGCGTCTGAACCGCCTGCAAGGGCTGATGGCTCCTGGGTATCCCGATACCCGGGGGTTTTTTTGTGGCCTGCGGACGGAGGCAGCGAATGGACAATGTCTATCTGGTTGCGGCGGCTTGGATGGGGATCGCGTTGGCCGCCAGCCTCGTGTCGATCCGGCTTGGCGTATCCGTCGCGCTCATCGAGATCGGGTTCGGCATCCTCGCCGGCAACTTCGCCGGTCTGCATACATCGCCCTGGATCGACTTCCTGGCTACCTTCGGCTCGGTACTGCTGACCTTCCTTGCGGGCGCGGAGATCGATCCCGGGTCACTCCGCCGCCACATCAAGGCCAGCCTGGCCATCGGTGTCGTCTCGTTCGCGGTCCCGTTCGTCTGCGCCTTCGCTTTCGCCTACTACGTCGCGGGCTGGGATCTCCAGGCCGCCGAGATCGCCGGCATCTCGCTGTCGACCACATCGGTCGCCGTCGTGTACGCCGTCATGGTCGAGTCCGGGCTGGCGGAGGTCGAGCTTGGCAAGACAATCCTCGCGGCATGCTTCGTCACCGACCTCGGGACCGTGCTCGCGCTGGGGGTGCTGTTCGCGAGCTTCAGCCCGCTGCTCTTGCTATTCATCGCAACAACCGCCGTGGCGCTCTTCTTTCTGCCCCGGTGGCTACGTTGGCTCATCGGAGCTGTCCCCAACCGGGTATCGGAGCCTGAAATCAAGGTCATCTTCCTGGTGCTTTTCCTGCTCGGCGGATTAGCGACGCAAGCCGGAAGTGAGGCCGTCCTGCCGGCATACCTGGTTGGCCTGGCGGTCGCCGGGGTCTTTGTGCGCGACCGCGTGCTCGTCAACCGGATGCGGGCAATCGCCTTCTCGCTCTTGACGCCCTTTTACTTCATCAAGGCGGGGCTATTCGTGTCCCTGCCGGCCGTTGTCGCAGGAGCAGGCCTGATCGGCGCTTTCCTCGCCGTGAAGCTAGCGGCGAAGGGAGCGGGCGTCTGGCCCACGGCGAAGGCGTTCGGCATGCCCGTCCGCGAGACCAACTACACGACACTCCTGATGGCCACCGGGCTCACGTTTGGCACGATTTCCGCGCTGTACGGCCTGACTAACCACATAATCGGGCAGGACGCTTACACGGTCCTCGTGACCGCGGTCATCCTCAGCGCCGTCGTGCCCACGCTGATCGCGACGACCTTCTTCGAGCCCAAGCGACGGGCCGAACTCGAAACCGAAGAGATCGAGGCGGCGGAAGAGATCGACGCCGGGCCGGTAATACACCGCTCACCCCACCGCCAGCCGGACCGTTAGCCGCAGATCACGTCAGCTGCCGAAGGTGAAGGCGTAGGCGCGGGCGCCTGGCGCGTTGAACGTGATCGTCACCGTCCCGCGCGCCGCGGTCGACAGGTGGACGAGGTGGTAGAGCCGCGCCGGGCCAACGGTCAAAGAGCCGTCGGCGGCCACGTCTTCGGTCCCTTGGTCGCCGTTCGCGCCGGTCACCTTCACCGTTACAGGCACCGTAGAGTCGGCGGCCATCACTAGATAGACATCGCGGGCCTGGAAGGAAATCTCGAGCTGGTCGCCGGTTGTTGTCACGATAATGTACTGGGGCTGGACGTCGAACGTGCCCCTGAGCGCGAAGGTGTCGTCCGGTAGCTGGCCGGGAAGGTCAAACTTTCCGGTTCCGGCCGGTGCCGAGCCTCGGCCCGCCAGGCTGTTCGAGCGATCCGAGCCCAGGTACGTCTCGGGCGTCTGGCCGTTCCCAAATGGCGGCGCCGCGGCAGATGATCCGGGAGTCGGCAGGGCCGTCGAACCAGCCTCGGCCAGGAGGGCTCGGATCGAGGCTTCGGTCTTGGCGTAGTCACCCTCGCCAAAGTGCGTCTCGCGGATGTGGCCGCCAGCGTCGATCAGGTAGTCGGCCGGCCAGTAGTTATTGTTGTAGGCGCCCCAGGTCTTGAACTCGTTGTCCTGGGCGACGGGATACGTGATGCCGAAGCGGGCGATGGCCGCGGTCACGTTGGCGGTGTCGTGCTCGAAGGCGAACTCTGGAGCGTGCACGCCGACCACGACCAGGCCGTCGGCGGCGTACTTCTGGTACCAACCCTCGACGTACGGCAGAGTGCGGATGCAGTTGATGCACGAGTAGGTCCAGAAGTCGACCAGCACGACCTTGCCGCGCAGGCCCGACATGGTCAGCGGGCTCGAGTTGAGCCAGTGGTCTATCCCGGCGAAATCGGGCGCGAGCGGGCCGCTGCCCTGATTCTGGCCGGGAGCTGAGGAGGAGGTCGAGCCGCCCGCGCTCAGGTCGACGAGCGCCGCCTGGACCGGGTTCGAGCGCTCGAGTGTCTGGAGCGTGCCGGTCCAATTGGGCAGTCCGTCGGT
>JAYVMQ010000179.1:0-7601 GCA_043758855.1 Chloroflexota bacterium | reverse complement strand
CCTGAGGCTCCCACTACGCTGGATCGCGATCCTGCGACCCCAACTCGGCCCAAAGGTGTCGCTGGCAGCCAGTTCCGGAGTCCATGTGGGCACGGACGTCGTCAAGGAGCTCCTGGTGGGTGCCGACGTCGCCATGATGACCTCGGCGCTGCTGCGCCACGGCCCCGGATACGTCCGCGTCGTCGAGGCCGAGCTTCGGGCTTGGATGGCCGACCACGAGTACGAGTCGGTCGCCCAGCTTCGAGGCAGCGCCAGCCAGGCGACTGCGCAGGACCCCTCCGCCTTCGAGAGAGTCAATTACAGGAAGGCGCTGCAGTCGTGGACGGCTCCGCCGGCCCTGGAGTCGATGAGTTCGTGACCCTCGACCGCTAGGCGAGCGCTGGTCCGGCTCACCTGCGCGCTAGGCTGACCTGCCCGGATGGCCGTGCGCCGCGACGATGGCCACGACCGCGTCGACTAAGCCCGGGAGCGCCTGTTCCACCGCAGGCGACAAACAATCACCGACGTCCAGGTTGGCTGCGCCCACGCTCACGACGAAGACAGGCGGCGAGGCGTTCCACAGTTCGCGCGCCAGGGCGATCAATTCTGCCGGCCCCAGGTGGTGCGACCAGGCCGATCCGTCGGCGGGCGCTTCGTCGAGCAGGCGCCGGACCGAGATGGCACCTGCCTCGTCCCCGTCGCTGGCGTCGACCAGGACGACGAGCGACGCGGTGCTGACATCGACGGCGAGTTCCGGGGTCAGCTGGTGCTGCCAGAGCACCTGCGCTCCCTGGAGCCGCGGATCCTCTGTGAGGCGGGCAGTCGCGTGCCAGCCCAGACCATCGTCACTGCGGAGGGCATTGCCGTAGCAGATGACCAGAGTCCCCTCGGCCTTGCGACGCGCCGTCACCTCCACCTCGTCGCCGACGTCGGCGCCGCCGGCATCCATTACCGGGCGAGGTCGTCCAGGACCGCGCCGTCGGGCCCAAGGAGTTGGATCCGGAGGGCCATCTGGCCCAAGGCGTGCGTCGAGCAGCTGAGACACGGGTCGTAGCAGCGGATGACGGCCTCGACCCGGTTGAGCATAGGCTCCTCGACCTTGTCGCCTTTGACGTAGTGACGTGCCACTTGGAGGACAGCGCGGTTCATGGCCATGTTGTTGTGGCCCGTGGCGATGACCAGGTTGGCCCACAGCACGATGCCGTCGTCGTCCACCTTGTAGTGGTGCATGAGCGTGCCACGGGGCGCCTCTGAGACGCCGATGCCTTCGTTCCGGTTGACCTCGGCTCGCGACCGGACGTGCGTCGACAGGATGTCGGGGCCCCGCAGAAGCGCCTCGATCTTCTCGATGCAATGGAGCGTGTCGATGAGGCGCGCGTAGTGATAGTAGAACGACGAACCGGCCACGCGGCCGACCCGACCGCGGAACCTGTCGAGCTCCTCGTCGGCGCGCGGCGTGCCCATCCGCTCGGCGACGTTCACACGCGCCAGTGGGCCGACCCGGTAGATGCCATCCGGGTAGCCCATCGCTTTCCAATAGGTCGACTTGAGATACGACGCCGGCTCGACGGCCTCGCCGATGTAGTCGTTGAAGGTGTGCGGATCGACCCGATCGGCGAGGTACTTCCCGTCAGCGTCGACAACGCGCAGCCAGCCGTCGTAGTGGTCCACATTGCCGTCGCGGTCAACGAGGCCCATGAACGCGGAGCGGAAGTTACCGAAGGTTGACGCCTCCTCCTCCCAGCGCAGCATGTCCGATTTGTACCAGGCGATTGCCCGCTCGACGGCCGCGATTGCCTCCGGAACGCCGGCCAGTATCCGATCGCGGACCTCGGCGGTGAGCGGCTCAGCGACGCCGCCCGGGACGATCCAGGTCGGGTGGATTCGCTTGCCGCCCAGCCACTCGATGATCTGTTGGCCCCATTTGCGGAGCTCTATGCCGTCCCTCGCCAGCTGCGGGTTCGCCCGGGCCAGGCCGATGATGTTCCGCTTGGCCGGGTCGGCGTCGAAACCGAACAGCAGGTCCGGCGCCGAGAGGTGGAAAAATGACAGCGCGTTCGACTGCACAATCTGGCCGAGGTTGATGATTCGGCGCAGGTCCGCACCCGTCGGAGGCGGCTCCACAGCCAGGATCTCGTCTACCGCCTTGGCGGACGCGATGAGGTGGCTGACCGGGCAGATGCCGCAGATGCGGGACATAATCGCGGGCATCTCGTGGACGGGCCGACCCTGGGTGATGCGCTCGAACCCGCGGAACTGGGTGACGTGGAAATGGGCGTCGACGACCTCGCCTCGGTCGTCGAGCTGGATGATGATCTTGGAGTGGCCCTCGATGCGGGTGACTGGATCAATGACGATGGTTCGGCGCATATCGGCTCCCGTCAGCGACCGAACCGGGCCCTGGTCACGTCAGGGACGCGACCGGCCAGCAGGTCATCGAGCAAGGTGTAGATGAGGTCGGCAGAGGGCGGGCAGCCCGGCAGGAAGACATCGACCTTGACCACCCGGTGGACCGGCGTTGAGGTGGGCAGGAGCTTCGGCACGACGTCCGACGGTATCTGCGGGTTGAGCGTCACGTTCTCCAGGTAGGCCCGCTCCAGCAGGGGCGCGACCCCGATCGGGTTTCGCATGCCCGGGACGTTGGAGGTGACGGCGCAGTCGCCGAACGAGACGAGCGTCTTGGTGCGCTCCCTCACCAACTTGATCTTGTGGAGGTCTTCCTCGCTGGACACGGCGCCTTCGACCAGGCAGACGTCGACGTTCTCCGGGAACTCCTTGAAGTCGACAAGGGGACCGTAAACGAGGTCGGCCCGCTCGAAGATGTCCAGCAGACGCTCGTCCAGATCGATCAGGGACATGTGACAGCCGGAGCAGCCATCGAGCCAGACGGTGGCGACCCGTGGCTTGCTCACTGCCCACGCTCCTCTTTCACGACCTTGAGCCACGGCAGGAAGGGCCGCTGGTGCTTGCTACCTGATGCAACGGCGCGCCCCTTTTCGAAGAGGGCGCCGGTTGGGCAAACCTGGACGCATTTCCCGCAGCTCGTGCAGGTGGTGGATTCGCCCCAGGGGATTCCCATGTCGATCTGAACTCGGGTCTCAAGGCCCCGGTTCATGACGTCCCAGGTGTGCGCACCCTCGATCTCGTCGCATACTCGGACGCAACGCAGGCACAGGATGCAGCGGTTGTGGTCGATCGCGAAGAGCCGGTGGCTGGCGTCGATCTCGACCTTCGGGCTAATCCGCGGCAGATCGAAATGGGTCAACTCCAGGTCCGCGGCCATGTCCTGCAACTCGCAGTGGTTGTTGGCCACGCAAACCGCGCAAACGTGGTTGCGCTCGACGAACATCATCTCGGTGATGGTCCGGCGGTACTCCAGGAGGCGCTCGGAGTGGGCCGTGACGTCCATGCCCTCGGTGATCTTGGTCATGCAGGCCGCGGCGAGCTTCGGTGTGCCGGCGATCTCAACCATGCAAAGGCGGCAGGCACCGCGATCGTGGATGCCTTCGAGGTGGCACAAGCCCGGGATGTCGATCCCGTTCTCCTCGGCCACCTCCATGACGGTCTGGCCCTCCGAACCGGCGACATCCCTGCCGTCGATCTGAAGAGTGAAAACAGTGGTCATGCCGTAACCTCCGCCGGGGTAATCGTGCAGACGCCGGCGGGGCAGACCCTGTCCACAATGTGAGCGAGGTACTCATCCCGGAAGTAGCGCAGCGTGCTGAAGATCGGGTTGGGTGCCCCCTGGCCGAGTCCACACAGCGCGGTCTTCTGGACAATGGCGGCCAGCCGTTCCAGCTGGGCCAGGTCGTCCAGCGTGGCCTCACCGCGGGTGATCAGGTCGAGGAGCATGTAGAGCTGGGTTGTGCCGACGCGGCAGGGGACGCACTTGCCGCACGACTCCTCGCGACAGAAGTCCTGGAAGTACTTGGCGACATCGACCATGCAGGACGTATCGTCCATAACGATCAGGCCGCCGGATCCCATGAACGAGCCAACTTCTATGAGGGACTCGTAGCTAACCGCCATGTCCAGGAGCTGGGCGGGGATGCAGCCGCCCGATGGGCCGCCGGTCTGAACCGCCTTGAACGGCCGGCCATCGATGAGGCCGCCGCCGATGTCGTACACGATCTCCCGCAGGGTCGTTCCCATCGGGACCTCGATCAGGCCGGTGTTCACGATCCGGCCGGCCAGGGCGAAGACCTTGGTGCCCTTGCTCTTCCCGACGCCGATCCCCGCGTACCACTCCGAACCCTTGCGCAGGATCGCGCCCACGTTGGCGAACGTCTCGACATTGTTGATGAGAGTCGGGCAGTCCCATAGGCCCTGGACCGCCGGATACGGTGGCCGAGGTCGCGGCGTGCCGCGGCGGCCCTCAACTGACGCGATCAGGGCGGTCTCTTCGCCGCACACGAAGGCGCCGGCGCCGAGCCGGATCTGGACGTCGAAGTTGAACGAGGTGTCGGCAATGCCGGCACCGAGGAACCCAGCCCGCTGGGCCAACCTAATGGCCAGCCGGAGGCGGGACACGGCCAACGGGTACTCCGCTCGGCAATAGATGTAGCCCTCGCTGGCGTGGACCGCGAAGGCCGCGATGGCCATGCCTTCGAGAATGGAGAACGGGTCGCTCTCGAGAACGCTGCGGTCCATGAACGCGCCGGGGTCGCCCTCATCGGCGTTGCAGATGACGTACTTCTGGGCGCCCTGGGCCTTGGCCACGGTGGTCCATTTGAGGCCCGTGGGGTAACCGGCGCCGCCGCGGCCGCGCAGGCCGCTGCGGGTGATCTCCTCGCGGACGTCGGTGGAGGTCATTTCTGAGAGCACGCGCTTGAGGGCTTCGTAGCCGCCGCGGTCGATATAGTCTTCGAGGCTCTCGGGGTCGATCCGCCCGAGGTTCTCGGTGGCCACCCGGAGCTGCTTCTCGAAGAAGGGACCCTGCGGCTGGCGCGTGTCGGTCGGCTTGACCTTCGTGAGGGCCTTGATGATGCCCTCGACGTCATCCGGCTTTACGCGCTCGAAGAGTTGGCCGGTCTCGTTGATCTCGACGAGCGGTCCGGCGGCACATAGGCCGAGGCAGCCGACGCGCTTGATCATGACGTCCGTCAGGCCGGCATCCGCGGCAAGCTGCCCGAGGCGCACGGTTATGTCGTGGGCCTGAGCCGACATGCAGCTGGCGGCCTCGCACACGTACGCCGACGCGCGCGGTGGCTGCTCAGGGACTTCTTCAGTGATCGCGCGGCGATGGGTGGGTCGCGCCGCGACGGGCATCTCGCTCACATCGCCTCCAGCTGGGCAACGAGCTCGGCCGCGCTTATCTTGCCCTTGACGTCGCCGTCGACGATGACCGCGGGCGCCAGGCTGCACGCGCCGAGGCAGCGCGCCGTCAGGATCGAAATCTTGCCGTCCGCGGTGGTCTCCTTGGGCTTGACGTGGAGTGCACGGTCGAGGCCGGCCAGGATCTCCTTCGCACCGTTGATGTAACAGGCGGTCCCCGTGCACACCACGCAGGTGTGCACGCCCTGCGGCTTCAGGGTAAAGAACGAGTAGAAGGTAGCGACGCCGTAAACGCGAGAATGGGGCACGCCGAGTGTGTCGCCGACGAAGTTGAGGGCCTCGGTGTCGAGGTACCCGAATGCTTCCTGGGCGGCGTGGAGCGCTTCGATCAGCGCTGCCGGGCGATCGCCCATGCGGCGCATTCGCGTCTCTACGATCTTCCAGCGCTTATCGTCACTTGGCGCGAGTGGCTTGGCGTGAAGTACTGGCATTGCCATCTTTCCAGTGCGATCGGCAGGTAAGCGCCGATGTGAAGCCGGTCGGCCTGCGGTTCGCACGGTTTTAAGGTGCGTTGATGACCGACCCAGCTGATGATAGGGACTCGGATGTGACGCTCAGCGGGCCGCACCGCCCGACTCCGGGGGCCGTACCTCCCTTGTCCGGCCGGGCCGCGCGGACCCCAGGCGGGGGTCTCTGACTCATCCCCGTCACCGAGCGTTCTGGGGCGTGGGTGACCCTGCGGGTTGACGTGGGGTCACTGCCAGGACTGCCAGTGCGACCGCGCCGAGGGCAATGATGATCAACCAGGCCGACACCACGCCGACCGCGTCCGACGCAAGGCCAAGGGCTGACGGTGCCACGAGGACGGCCAAGCCGGAGCCGAGGGTCGCCCGGGCCGAGGCCTCGAGTTGGGCCCCTGGTGAGCTAGCAAACGCAACCGCGAGGCCCACCGGCCAAAGGCCCGCCGTGCCCAGGCCGCCGAGAAAAAGGCCGAGGGCGGAAGCGGCGGGCTCAGTCGATATCCAAACCAGCCCCGCACCGAGCATCGCTGTGATCAGGCCGGCCGACAGGATAAGCCGCGGACTGCGGCGCCCTCCCAGGCCGCGGCCGACGGCGGCACGGCCGGCGAACATGCCAGCCACGAAAAGGCTGGCCAGCAGGGTGGCGTCCGCGTCGGAGATCCCGGTTCGACGGCCCACAATCGTCGAGCCCCAGACGACAAACGAGAACTCCATTGAGACACCCAGGACGATCAGCAACCAGGCGAACCAGTAGGCCGTCGGCAGTTTCGCTCGGGGCGGGCGCACCGTCGTGCCCTGACCAGATGCGCGCGGCCGGAACGCGGTCAGGAGCAGAAATGGCACGATGGGCAGGAGCAGGGCCAAACGCCAGGCGTGCAGCCCGGATGTGGCCAGGCCGATGGCCAGCGGCGCGGCCGCGGCCGTGATCATGGATATTGCGTTTGCCTGGCTTATCAGCCGCCGGAGGTTGTCACCTCCGACACGAACCAGCTGGACGTTGACCTGGGTCCCCAGCGACCCTCCTCCCAGGCCCAGCAAGAACGCGCCCGCCAGCGATATCGCCAGGAATGGGGCGAGAGCGACGAGAGCGATGCCGGCAATGAGGCTGACTACGGCCAGGTCGAGCAGCCCGCCCCGACGAATCCGCCTGGCGATGGCGTCGGCGCTGGCGCCCGCGACCAGCACGCCGACCGCCAGCGCGGAGGCGTGTAGCCCCGCCTCGAAGTCCGTCAGGCCCAGGTCAGCGCGGAGATAAGGCGTAGCGCTGCCGATTCCATAGAGGAGGTACGCCCAGGCCGCCAGGTACGACATCGGAATCCAGGCGGCTCGCGACCGAGGCGCGGAGGTGTCGACGGCGCCGGATTCGGCTGCGGTCTGGGGCTCTACCAATATGCGCTTAGCTTTTGACTTCGACGACAGAGGCGAGCCGAAGGTCGCCAATGCTTCGACCTATCCGGACCTCGAATTGACCGGGCTCGACGGCCCAGTCGCCGGCGGTCTCGTCCCAGTGCCGCAGAGCCCATCGATCGATCGGAACGACGACCTCGATCTCCTGCCCTGCCGCGGCCTCAACCGAGGCGAAGCCACCGAGCCACAGCAGCGGCCGCTCGATCTCACTCTCGGGTCGGGCGAGGTAGGCCTGGACCACCTCTCGACCCGGTCGGCTGCCGGAGTTGCGGAGGCGCACCCTGACGGCGGGCGAGCCGCCTGTCTCAGGACCGCCGACTGCCGACTCGGCGTCGATATACGTCCACTCCGTGTAGCCGAAGCCGTGGCCGAAGGGGAAAGCAGGGGCGGCTTCTGATCGCAGCCAGGCCCGATAGCCGA
>JAYVMQ010000178.1:0-3716 GCA_043758855.1 Chloroflexota bacterium | reverse complement strand
CCATCTGAATGATTGACATAAATAACTTCGATGCCATCGAGATCAGTCTCGCCTCCTCCAAGCAGATCCGGAGCTGGAGCTCGGGTGAGGTCATCAAGCCGGAGACGATCAACTACCGCACGCTCAAGCCGGAGAAGGATGGTCTCTTCGACGAGCGCATCTTCGGTCCTACCAAGGACTGGGAGTGCTACTGCGGCAAATACAAGCGGATTCGGTACAAGGGCATTATCTGCGACAAATGCGGCGTTGAGGTCACTCGTTCAAAGGTTCGCCGCGAGCGCATGGGCCATATTCAGTTGGCCAGCCCCGTTAGCCACATCTGGTACTTCAAAGGCACCCCCTCGCGGCTCGGCATCCTGCTCGACATCAGCCCACGCAACCTTGAGCGAATCCTCTACTTCGCCCTCTATATCGTCACTCATGTGGACGAGGATGCCCGCCGACGGGCCCTCGCCGCGCTCGAAGAAGAGGCCGAGGGTAGGGGAGGCAAGGGCGGTCGAGCCCTGACCGACCTCGAGGACGAGCTGAAGAGCCGCCTCCATCGTCACCAGGATGAACTGAACGTCAACCTGGCCACGAACAAGAGCGAACTCGAGCTGCAGCGGACGGCCCGGACGGAAGAGGTTGTGGAAGCCGCCCAGCAGGTCGAGAAGCTCCTGGCTTCCCTTGGCAAGGGATCGGCCGCTGAGGCGATCGCCTTCCCGATCACGGGCGAGGTGGTCATTGCGGCCGGTGCGTCCGCCGGCAAGGAAGCCACTGCCGCTCTCCGCAAGATCGTGGCTGCCGAGACCGAGCGGGTCACCGCCGAGATCCAGCAGCGCGAGGCCGACGAGGAGCGCAGCGTCAACCAGAAGATCACAGACCTGCAGCTCTCTGTTGACGCCGAGCTTGAGTCCGAGCGGGAGCGTCTGCGCCGCGAGGCCGATGGCGCCAAGGACGAGATCCGCAAGCAGCGTGATGAGATCGAGTCCATCAAGTCGCTCATGACGATGCCCGAAAACGACTTCCGCTACCTGGATGAGCGGTACGGGTCGGGCAGCCGCGGCGGCCGTATCTTCCACGCCGCCATGGGCGCGGAGGCGGTCCGCGACATCATCGGCCGGATGGACCTCGAGGAACTCGCCAAGTCTCTCCACGTTGAGGTCCGAACCTCGTCGGGGCAGCGCCGTAAGAAGGCCATCAAGCGGCTCCGTCTGATCGAGGCGTTCCGACGCTCAGGCACCCGTCCGGAATGGATGATTCTGTCTGTCATTCCCGTGATTCCCCCGGATCTGCGACCGATGGTCCAGCTCGATGGTGGCCGATTTGCCACCTCGGACCTAAACGACCTCTATCGGCGCGTCATCAACCGCAATAACAGACTCAAGCGGCTTCTCGAACTCGGCGCCCCGGAGATCATCATCCGCAACGAGAAGCGGATGCTCCAGGAGGCCTGCGACGCGCTAATCGACAACGGTCGGCGTGGTCGGGCTATCGCCGGGACCGGGAACCACCGCCTCAAGAGCCTCTCTGACATGCTCAAGGGCAAGCAGGGCCGGTTCCGCCAGAACCTGCTCGGCAAGCGCGTGGACTACTCCGGCCGCTCGGTCATCGTCGTCGGCCCGGAACTGAAGCTCCATCAGTGCGGTTTGCCCAAGAAGATGGCGCTTGAACTGTTCAAGCCGTTCGTCATGCGTCTGCTCGTCGAGAAGGGCTTCGCTCACAACATCAAGAGTGCCAAGCGCATCGTCGAGCGCGTTCGTCCGGAGGTCTGGGATGTCCTCGAAGAGGTCATCAAGGATCATCCGGTCCTGCTGAACCGCGCCCCAACGCTGCACCGACTGGGCATCCAGGCCTTCATGCCGATCCTCGTAGAAGGTTCGGCGATCCAGATCCATCCCCTCGTCTGCACCGCGTTCAACGCGGACTTCGACGGCGACCAGATGGCAGTCCACGTTCCGCTTTCCACTGCCGCGCAGGAAGAAGCGCGGACGATGCTGCTTTCGACCGCCAACTTGCTCTCTCCGGCGGACGGCAGCCCGGTAGTGGCGCCGACACAGGACATGGTTCTCGGCTGCTTCTATCTGACCATGGACAAGCCCCTGGCCGAGGGCCGCAAAGAGCGCCTGTTCTCCAGTGAGGGCGAGGCGATCCTGACGTACCAGCTCCGTGAGGTCACGCTGCACGAGCCGGTCATCGCCATGGTTCGGGCTTGGGATGAGGAGCTTGGCGCCTGTGCCGAGATTCGCGTCCGCACAACCGTCGGCCGGATCATCTTCAACCAGATCGTGCCCGACCGGCTCCGGTTCAAGAACGTCAACATGAAGCGGACCGAGCTGCGCAAGCTGGTCGATGAGTGCTACCGCATCCTCGGTCCCGAGGAGACGGCCAACGTAGTCGACGGCGTCAAGGACGTCGGCTTCAAGTACGCGACCCGCGGTGGCATGACCATCGCCGTAACGGACATCGTCATCCCGCCCGACAAGGCCAAGCGCCTCGTCGAGGCCGACGCCTCGGTCGACCAGATCGATCGCCAATTCCAGCGTGGCTTGATCACCGATGACGAGCGCTATGAGCAGGTCGTCGATGTCTGGCAGAAGACGACCAACGACCTATCGACCGCGATGATGGACGGCCTGGATGCCTTCGGCTCCGTTCGGATGATGTCCGACTCCGGCGCCCGCGGTAACAAGGGCCAGATTAGCCAGCTTGGCGGCATGCGCGGTCTCATGGCCGACCCATCAGGCCGGATCATCGATGTACCCGTCCGGAGCAACTTCCGCGAGGGCATGACGGTCCTCGAGTACTTCATCTCCACCCACGGTGCCCGCAAGGGCCTCGCTGACACAGCCCTCCGCACCGCCGACTCGGGCTACCTGACCCGCCGTCTGGTGGACGTGGCCCAGGACGTCATCACGCGCGAGGAGGACTGCGGCACCCAGGAAGGTTCCTGGATCACCCGCTCCGAGTCGGCCGAGATCGCCAGCAATGAGAAGGGCGCCTACCAGAAGCGAATGATTGGTCGCCTATCGGCGGCCGACCTGTTCCATCCGGAGACCGCCGAGCCACTTATCTCCCGAAACCAGGAGATCACCGAGGCCGCTGCGTTCGCCATCGACGAGTCGGGGATCGACGAGGTTCTCGTCCGCTCGCCACTCTCGTGTGAAGCCCGTCAGGGTGTCTGCCGCCTGTGCTACGGCCGCAACCTGGCCACCGGCTCGTTGGTGGGCATCGGCGAGGCCGTCGGCATCATCGCCGCCCAGTCGATCGGCGAGCCCGGTACGCAGCTGACGATGCGAACGTTCCACACCGGCGGCGTTGCCGGCTTGGACATCACTGCCGGTCTGCCGCGCGTCGAGGAACTTTTTGAAGGCCGCGTCCCCAAGGGCAAGGCCGAGATGAGTCACATCGACGGCATCGTCGAGGTCATTCGGGGCGATACCGGAACCAAAGTCAAGGTCACGAGCCGCGAGCAGTACGACATCCACATCGCCCTACCGGCTGACACCGAGCTCCTTGCCGCCGCTGGCGACATGGTCGAGGCCGGTCAGGTTATCGCCCGAGCTGAGGGCGGAGACAAGTCCGGCGACGTGGCCGCACCGGCCAAGGGTTTCCTCGTTCGCGAGGGTGCCGACCTGGTCGTTCGATCAGAGGATACGGTCGAGCGCGAGTACACCATCCCCCACAACGCGAAACTTCTGGTCGAGAACGGCCAGGAGACTCGTGCCGGTGATGCC
>JAYVMQ010000177.1:0-7207 GCA_043758855.1 Chloroflexota bacterium | reverse complement strand
GAGGCCGGCAAGCGGCTGGCCAAGGAGCTGTTCAATCCCAAGGGCGGCAGCTTCCACGAGGTTCTGGATCGAATTCAGACTCGGCGGAGCGCCCGCGGGTCGGGTGGCGACATTGGGTCGGCCGCCGCGTTGCCCAACACCGAGACCGGGTCCGTCCCGTCGCGCGCCGAGCGGCGTGCTGACCGAGATCGCAGCCAACTCCGCCCGAGATAGGCACGAGCGGGCAGCCTGAGCTCGCCCACCAACGCTCCGATTCTTTCTGCGCATCTGCCGTGGGTATGTAGCCTGCAGGGAGAGCTCCATTGAGGCGAGACTTCCGTGGCCGTCTGGAGGCTGGCGGGCGCCGTGCGTGGCTGGCGCGGCTGGTGGCTTTCGCCTCCATGCCGTTCATTCTCGTCTCCGCTGTCGCCTCCGCCATCGGCTCCACAATGCCCGCGCTTGACGCCTACACCTACCTTGGCGCCGGGGAGCGGCTCAACGCTAGCCACGCGCTGTATGCCCTGGCCACCGGGGATCGCGTCATCGCCACGTACAGAGGTAATCCACTCTTCTCGCCCCCGCTGATCGCCGTCTTGTGGCGGCCGCTTGCGGCCCTCCCGCAAGGATCTGGGCGCTGGCTCTGGACCGCCGCTCAGATCGTCGTCATCCTCGCTTGCCTCATGTGGCTGCTCCGATCCCAGCGCCTCGGCGTCTCAGTGGCCGTATTCCTACTGGCGATGCCGATCGGGTTCGAGATGGCGGTCGGCAACATGAACGGCTTCCTGGCAGCTGGCGCGATCCTAGTCTGGGTCTATCGTCGCGAGTGGTGGGTCGGCGCGATCATTGGCGTAATGGCGTCGCTGAAGGTGTTCCCGGTGATCCTGGTGTGCTGGCTTGTCGGACAGCGCCAGTGGCGAGCGGTCGCGGCATTCGTGGCGGCGGTCGGAATCTGCGCCGTGGCAGTTGTTCTAGGAGCGGGCCCCTCGTCTCTCGCCGACTATGCATCCCTGGTGGGCCAGATACCACCGTCCGGTCGGAGCCTCGCGGCGCTGACCGGCGTATCTTGGGCTCCGTACGTGCTCTATGGCGCTGCCGCCCTGCTGGCCCTGGCGTCCCGCCATCGAGCTGGGCTTGGCTTCTCGGCTGCCGTGATCGGCATGACCATTGGCGTGCCGACGTTCAATCTGAACTGGATGGTCGTGCTGCTTGCAGCCCTCGCACCAGTTGCGACGGCAGCCTACACAAAGCCTCGTGAGAATGAAGGCGACGGGGCGACCGCGGCTCTATCGAAGCACAGCACCGGCACTACGCGCCGCCGGGTGTCGAGCGAGATCCTTCCGCCGCCCTCTATCTCCGCAGCGCACAGCCGCCCCCAACGTGTTGCCCACGCTCTTGGGGCGCCCCCCCGCTAAACTTTGTGGCCGCGGGCGAGTGGCGGAATGGCAGACGCGCCAGCCTTAGGAGCTGGTACCGGAAACGGTGTGCGGGTTCGACCCCCGCCTCGCCCACCAGAATTAGCAGGCCGCGCCTGCGAGGGTCCCATGGCACGACTGGGAGAGGGGGCACCCGGAACTCTCCGATCCGGACCGATGGTGGAAATACATCCGGGGCGTGCTCGGTGGTGCTCTCGAGGGGGCGGGCGTGAGCAAACCCCTCGCCGAGAGGGCGCTGATTCGAGTCCGCTCGGAATACACGCGGCTCGATCGCTGGACCGTCTTCCCCGACACCATTCCGGCTCTGGAACGACTGCGAGTAATGGGCTGGCGGACGGCCATCCTGTCAAATCATTGCCCTGAGCTACCTGAACTCGTGCGTGGGCTCGGTCTATGGGGCTACTTCGATGCGGTTCTGACCTCGGCGGCGACTGGCTTCGAGAAGCCGAATCCAACGGCATACGCCCTCGGCGTGAAGGCCCTCGATCGGCCGGATGTCGTGTGGATGGTGGGCGACAGTCCCGAGGCCGATATCGCCGGGGCGCGCCGGTGCGGCATTCCCGGGGTGCTGGTTCGGCGTCCGTCACCCGGCAGCGAGTGGGCGCCGGACCTCACGGCGGCGGTCGAGATGATCCTCGCTAGTGAGGATTGAGCCTACCGCCAGAGATAGGCGAAAGTCGCGACGGACATCGCCACGGCAACCACCTTCAGCAGGCCGAACGTGACCGCCGGCCGCCAGCCACTGCCTTGCCCAGGTATGCGGCGCCGCGCGGCCCGGCGCTCTCGCTGATCCCACGCCTCCCAACGTCCCACGCCAATCCGGGCCAACGCGCTCCGCGCTTACGCTCCCAAGCCAAGCCTGCTTGGTTGGCGCTTGCCACCGCCGCCTTTGTCTACGCTCGGTGGTCCGGCGGTCTGCGGCGCTTGACCGTGGATCCGGGCGCTACGGACACCCCTCGCTCAAGCTCCGGGCCGCAGTCGGCTGGGCCACCTATAATCTGCCGACGATGCAGACCAAAAACACGCCCCTTCCCCAGTCACGCCTTCAACTTGAGTTCGAGGTTCCGCCCGAGCGCCTCGCCAAAGCCATGGATCAGGCCGTTGTGCGTCTGGCGCGCCAGACGCGAGTTCCCGGCTTCCGGCCGGGGAAGGCGCCGCGTCTGATGATCGAAAGAGTCCTTGGCCCCGGCGTCGTTTTGGACGAGGCAATCGAGCAGCTGGTGGATGACAGCTATCGCGAGGCAATGCGAGAGCAGGACCTCCGGCCGCTCAGCCCGCCGGAAGTCGAGGTCACTCAACGCGAGGAAGGCAAACCGGTCATCTTCAAGGCGGTCGTGCAGGTTCTGCCTGAGGTCAAGCTCGGCGATTTCGAGCATTTCCCGTTCGTGCCGGAAGTCAAGCCGGTTGACGAAACGATGGTCGAGAAGGTCGTTGACGAGCTGCGGGATAACGAGGCCCACCTGGAGCCAATGCCGGATCGCCCGGCCCAGGTCGGCGACTACGCGACTGTCGCTTTCCAGGGCAAACGCGACGGTGCCTCGTTCACTGGCGGCTCGTCGGAGCAAATGCTGCTCATGCTGGGCCAGAACCGTCTCTACCCGGGCTTCGATGATCACATCGTGGGGCTCCAGAAGGGTGAAGAGCGAGAGTTCGACCTCACAATTCCCGAGGATTTCCAGGTCGAGTCAATGCGCGGCGCCGAGATGCACTTCAACTTGACGCTGAAGGATTTGCGCGGCAAGGTCGCACCCGAGGCCAACGACGATTTCGCCCGATCCATCGGTAGTTTTGCGGACCTGGACCACCTCAAGGCTGAGTTGCGCGAACGCCTCGAGGCGAATGCTCTGGATCGGGCCCGCCACGAGTTTGCCGACAAGATCGTCGAGTACGCTGTCGCGAACGCCACAGTTGATATGCCCGAGATCCTGGTGGACAAGGAAGTGGAGGTAATGCGCGACGAGATGCGCTCCGCCATGGCCCGTCAGGGAATGAGCGAGCAGGCATTTCTGGAGGCGACGGGCAAGACCGAGGCCGAGCTGAACGAGCAGTACCGACCCCAGGCATTGACGCGGGCGAAGAGCTTGCTGGTGCTGGCGGAGATCGCCACCGTGAAGGGCGTGGAGGTTTCTGACGCGGAGATCGAGGCCGAAGTGCAGGCTGCCCGGACCAACTATGCGAATGATCGCGACATGGTCCAATACTTTGACAGCGAACGCGGCCGTAGCTATATCAGAACCACTTCTCGGCGCTCGCGAACCGTGGAGCAGCTCGTAGACGAGTGGCTCGCCGCCCATCCCGATGCGCCGCGACTGCGCCATCACCAGGCGGCGTCGGCAAGTTCGCCAACGGCCGACCGGTCGGCCGAGGCCGCAGCCCCAATCACGCCCGAAGCGACCGCCCCGGCGGGCGTGTAGGCCAGCTCTCTAGAGAGGAGACGATCCGATGCTCGTGCCTATGGTCATCGAGTCATCGAGCCGTGGCGAGCGCGCCTACGACATCTACTCGCGCCTTCTGCGTGAGCGGATCGTCTTCCTGGGCGATACGATCGAGGACAACATCGCCAACCTCGTGATCGCCCAGCTCCTCTTCCTCGATGCCGAGGATCCGGAGCGCGACATTAGCCTCTATATCAACTCGCCTGGTGGGGTTATCACGAGCGGCCTGGCCATATACGACACCATGCAATACGTGCGGGCCCCCGTCAGCACGATATGCATCGGCATGGCGGCCAGCATGGCGGCCGTCCTCCTCGCCGCCGGCGCCCCGGGCAAGCGCTACGCCCTTCCGAACAGCAGGATCATGATCCACCAGGGTTCCGGCGGCTTCCGCGGCAACACGCCAGACGTCTTCATCCAGGTCAAGGAGATGGAGACTCTGGTCAACACAAATCATCAGATCCTGAGCCGCCACACGGGGCAACCGCTAGAGAAGATAGTTGCGGATACATCCAGGGACTACTTCATGTCCCCAACGGATGCCAAGGACTATGGCATCATCGATGCCGTCTATTCTGCCTCGGCGCCGGTCATCAAAGGCCGCGACGGCGAGGTCATTGAGACAGCCAAGTCGACGGACAACTCGGGCGACGATAATGGCCCCGCAGCTGCCATTGAATAGCGGGCCAGAAGCTAGGACGCGAAGGACGGGTCAGGGCTCGTGACAAATACGATCAAGAGCGGTCCCAAGGTTCCATATCGCTGCAGTTTCTGCGGCAAGAGCCAGGAACAGGTTCGCAAACTGATTGCGGGCCAGGGCGTCTATATCTGCGACGAGTGCATCAACCTCTGCCAGGAAATCATCGAAGAGGAGATGCTCGAGTCGCCGCGCGTGAAGCCGCAGGCCGCAAAGCTGCCGAATCCCCACGCGATCAAGCTCGCCCTTGACCAGTACGTAATCAGCCAGGACAAGGCCAAGAAGGTCCTCTCGGTCGCCGTTCATAATCACTACAAAAGGGTGAACGCCGGCCACCAGATCGACGACGTCGAGCTTCAGAAGTCGAATGTTCTGCTCGTCGGTCCAACCGGATCCGGCAAGACTCTCCTGGCCCAGACGCTGGCCAAGATCCTAGATGTGCCCTTCTGCATCGCCGACGCCACCTCATTGACCGAGGCGGGCTACGTCGGTGAGGACGTCGAGAACATCCTGCTGCGGCTCATCCAGTCCGCGGACTTTGACGTTGCCAAGGCCCAGCGCGGCATCATCTACATCGACGAAATCGACAAGATCGCCCGCAAAGCGGACAACCCCTCGATCACACGAGATGTCTCCGGCGAAGGTGTGCAGCAAGCCCTGCTCAAGATCCTTGAGGGCACTCTTGCCAACGTGCCGCCCCAGGGAGGGCGCAAGCACCCGCACCAGGACTTCATCCAGATCGACACCACGAACATCCTGTTCATTTGCGGCGGGGCGTTCGACGGCCTGGACCGGATCATCGAGGAGCGGGTAGGGAAGCGGTCGATGGGCTATGGGGCCGAGAATCACATGCCCATAATCGACCGCGAGCGCATGCTCGAGCGCCTCATGCCGGAGGATCTGCTCAAGTACGGCCTCATTCCCGAGTTCGTCGGCCGCCTACCGGTGGTAGTGACACTATCCTCGCTGACCGCGGACGACCTGGTCCGTGTCCTGACCGAGCCCAAGAATGCCATCGCGCGGCAGTTCCAAAAGTTCCTGTCACTGGACAAGGTTGACCTGATCTTCACACCCGGTGCGCTGCGGGCCGCGGCAGAAGTCGCAATAACGCGCAAGACCGGGGCCCGGGCCCTTAGGTCGATCGTCGAAGAGTCGCTCCTGGACGTGATGTATGACGTGCCGGACCACAACGAGATCCGCATGTGCATCGTCACCGAAGAGACGATTCGCCAGGGTCGGCCGCCGCTCTTGCTGACAAAGAGCCAGGTGGACTCGGGCGTGGACGAGACGAACTACGAGAAGCTCATCGAGGAACGCGGCCAGACGGCGTAGGGCCGTCCGGGAGAGGGTCGGGGCAGCCTGCCGATTGCCGACTTGCGGTCTAGCCACCGGGTGACTGCTATCAGAGTCCGGGTGTTCGCTCGCGGTTGATGCCGGCTGTGTCCGATAGGACGGCCTCTCGTTTCACGCTCGGACTCGTCACGGATGGGTCCTCGAGCGTGGCCAGCCGAGGCCCGTGGATGCGTCGGCGTTGGATAGTAGTCACGGGGCGCATGAATCGAAGGGTCGATCTACTCGGGCCCCAGCGTCATCTCCAGGACCTCGGCCAGGTGAAGGGCGTGGCGGCCACCGGATTGGGAGATCTGCTCGCGGCAGCTGAAGCCGTTGGCGACCATTAGGGCGTCGTCGGGGGCCGAGCGGACGGCCGGCAGGAGGGCCTTCTCGCCGATCTTCACCGACAACTCGTAGTGCTCGCCGCGCTCGAAGCCGAATGCTCCGGCCATGCCGCAGCAACCTGGTTCCGGCTGTGTGGGCGTCAGGCCGATTGCGCGCAGCGTCGCCACCTCGGCTGCCATCCCCACGATCGCCTTCTGATGGCAGTGCCCGTGGAGGACGGTCGGGGCGGTGAGGCGGCCCGTCAGCACAGTCGCGAATTCGCGCGGATGGGCCTGGACGAATGCTCCGAGACCAACGGCCATCTTGTCGAGCTGCCGGGCGCGTGGGTCGGCCGGGAAGAGGTCGACCAGTTCGTCGTGGAAGACGGCCTCGCACGAAGGCTCGAGGACCACGATCGGCACGCCTGAGTCCAGCTCCGGCTCGAAGGCGTCCATGATCTGCCCCAGCAGCCGGCGGCCCTGCTTGAGGAAGCCGCGGTCGTAGAGCGGGCGGCCGCAGCAGAGGTTGGCCCGCGGCACCTCAACGCGGAAGCCCGCTGCCTCCAGCACGCGCAACGTGGCCATCCCTTGCGACGGCGCAAAGTCCTCGGTGAAGGTGTCGGCGAAGAGGACGACGCGCCGGTCCGCGCCGCGGGCCCCGCCCAGATCCGCCACACCGTCTGGGAGCTGGCGGCGGAAAGTGCGATCGGCAAAGTGCGGGAGCTGTCGATGCGAGTCCACGCCCGTGACAAGCTTCGCCAACCCGGCGATCCCTGGCATGGTTGCCACCCTGTTCACCAGGCTCGGGGCGGTGCGCGCCAGCTGAGCCCACCAGTGGATTAGGCCCATTGAGTAAGCGACGCGTGGCCGCAGCCGACCGGCATAGTGATGGGCCATGAACTCGGCCTTGTAGGTGGCGATGTCCACGCCGACGGGGCAATCGCTCTTGCAGCTCTTGCAAGCGATGCACAGGTCCAAGGCCTCGCGAACCTCCTCACTGCGCCACAT
>JAYVMQ010000176.1:0-5849 GCA_043758855.1 Chloroflexota bacterium | reverse complement strand
ATGCGCCACCACGACCGAGTCGCCGACTTCAAGTACACCACTTCGCGCCACTATCTCGGACGGCGGGGTCTTCTGCGTGAGTTGCTGAGACTCCACGATGGATGACTGCGTCTGGATCCACTACGCCCGCGCAAGACCGCACTGGTATGAACTGCCCGAAGCAGAGCGCGCTTTGCTGCGCCGGGCGTGGAACGAGATCGCTAGTCGTTCGCGAGCTGGTGGCGGCCAGCAGCTTGGGTGTTGGCATGTGCGCGGACAGAGCGACTTCTCCACTGTCGAAATCTGGCGCTTCGCGACGGTCGATGACGCGTTTGATCACTGGACTCGGCTGGCGGCAGCTGGCTACAGTCAATGGTTCGCGTTCGGTAACAGCGTCGGCATGCCGACGGACCTCGAGTTGTGACAGCCACGCCGCTGCTCGAGGCGCGTCGCATCAGCCGTGCGTTCGGGCACGTTCAGGCGCTCGACGGAGCTGACTTGACGCTGTACCGAGGAGAGATCTGCGCCGTCATCGGGGACAACGGCGCCGGCAAGTCCACGCTCGTCAAGATACTTTCGGGGGCCGACCGACCAGATTCCGGGCAGATCCTGCTGGACGGAGAGGTCGTCGACATTTCTAGTCCAACGGTCGCCCAGCACCTCGGGATCTCAACCGTCTACCAAGACCTCTCCCTCGCGCCGGAACTGAGCGCTGCCGAGAACCTCTATCTCGGGCGGGAGTTATCTCGGCGAGGCGTGCTGGGCACCCTGGGCTTCGTCGACCGCCGGCGGATGGAACGTGACGCGCTAGATCGCTTTGCCGCACTGGGCATCGTGTTGGCGTCCCCACGCGTGCCGGTGGCGTCGCTCTCGGGGGGGCAACGCCAGTCGATCGCGATCGCACGGGCGGCCATGTGGGCCGACAAGGTCATCTTCATGGATGAGCCGACCGCGGCCCTCGGAGTCGTTCAAACGGGGCGCGTGCTGGACCTGATCCGACACGTTCGCGACAACGGTCTGAGCGTTGTGCTCATCAGCCACAACATGCCGCATGTCCTCGAGGTTGCCGACCGGATTGAGGTCCTCCGGGCTGGCCGTCGAGTCGCCCAGTTCACCGCGAAGGAAGCGTCCCTCAGTCTGTTGGTCGCAGCGATGACGGCGGGTGGCAGCGGGGACTACGAGGAGGCGACCCGCGCATGACTACCCGCGGCACAGCCGAGGTTACCGGGTGGAGAAGTTGGTCCACGCGGTTGTGGAACGGCTACATCGTGGTCGTCCTGGTCGCCCTCGCGGTCGCCTTCACCCTGTCGGCGCCGGGGAAGTTCGCGACCGAGTACAACATCTCCATCCTCTTGATCGACGCAGCGATCCTGCTGCCCGTCGCGCTGGGCCAGACGTTCGTCATCATCACTGCGGGGATCGACCTGTCGGTCGGCTCCGTGCTCGTCTTCGCTTCAATCGCCTCCGCCGAGGTGATGCTGGCGCTATCGGGGGCCCCCGGCACGACGTATGGGACGACCGACGCGGGCTGGGGGATCATCGCCGTCGGGGTGGTTGTCGCGATCGCGGCCGGCGCGCTGTGGGGCATGCTGAACGGCGTCCTCGTGGCGGTGGCTCGGATTCCCGCATTGATTGTGACCCTCGGCACGCTCGGCATGGCGTTGGGGCTCGCACAGATCGTCACGGATGGGCAGGACGTGCGCGCAGTCCCCCAGCTGCTCGTCGATACGGTGGGACAGGGCAACGTCTTGGGCGTGCCGGTGCTCGTCGTCATCGCGATCGTTGTCACCGTGCTCTGCGCCGTCCTCCTGCACTTGACCAGGTTCGGCGTATGGACGCACGCGGTCGGATCGAATGCCGAAGCGGCACGCCGAGCCGGGGTTCCGGTTCGGTCCCAACTGATCTTGGTCTACACGCTCCAGGGAGCGCTTGCGGGCCTCGCTGGGATCATGGCCATCGCCCAATACTCCACGACGACGATCGGTGGACACAGCTCCGACAACCTTGCTGCCATCTCTGCCGTTGTGCTTGGTGGCACGAGCCTGTTTGGTGGGATCGGAACGATCCTGGGCACCGTGGTCGGCGTGTTCATTCCGATCGTGCTCCTGAATGGATTCGTGATCGTCGGGATCCCTCCCTTCTGGCAGACCTTTGCGATCGGCGCCGTGCTGATTGTTGCCGTCTTCGTTGATCAGCTCAAGCGCAGCGTCCGCGAAGGCGCTTGAGCTCACCGTCTCGCGGAAGGAGGCCACTATGCGGATGCGAGCCCTGATTGCGGGGGGAAGCACGCTCGTACTAGTCGTAGCATGTTCGTCAGGAGGTGGAAGTACGGCTACAGCGCCAGCCGCCTCCGCCGCGACAACGTCTGCCCCAGCCTCGGCGGAGGCCAGCGCCGCCGCCCCTGTCGCGAGTAGCAGTGCCGGCGGTGGCGCGAGCTCCAACGATGTCGCGCTGGTACTGGGTGTCAAGGGCAGCCCCTTCTACGAGGCACTCGCCTGCGGCGCCAAGGCGACGGCGACCCAGCTCGGACTCAACTTGTCCGTATCCGCCGGTGCGCAGTTCGCCGCCGACGCGCAAATCCCGGTGGTGCAGGCTGTAACGGCTGGTCACCCAGCAGTGGCGGCGATCGTTCCGACAGACGCACAGGCCCTGGTGCCTCCGATGAAGCAGCTCGCTCAGTCGGGCACGAAGGTCTTCACCATCGACCAGACCCTTGCTGACACCTCCTTCCTGCAAACACAGATCCTCACTGACAACCTGCAGGGCGGAGCGATGGCTGCCGACGAAATGAACCAGCTCCTCGGTGGCAAGGGAAGCGTGTTGGTGATTACTCAGCCGCCCGGCTCGACGGCGCAGGACCAGCGCACCCAGGGCTTCGTGCAAGAGCTCAAGAAGTACCCGGGGCTCACCTACCTCGGGGCGCAGTATCAGAGCGACAACCCGCAAAAGGCTGCGTCGATCATCACGTCCACCCTAGCCGCCCACTCTGACCTGGCAGGCGTGTTTGCAACTAACGATCAGGGGGCCATCGGTGCCGTGACCGGGCTGCAGCAAGCTCATGCCATTGGTCGCGTCAAACTCGTCGCCTACGACGCCGCCATCGCCGAGGTGAATGCCTTCCTGAACGGCGGTATCACCGCCCTCATCGCGCAGAACCCCAACCAGGAGGGGCAGGTCGCAATGCAGTCCGCCAAGAAGCTCATAGATGGCCAGACCCTCGAGAAGACGATCCTCACGCCGCTCGTCTTGATCAAGCCTGGTGACTCGACGCTCGCCAACCAGTACGTATACAAGGGCAACTGCTGAGTCGATCCTCGCGGCCCGTTTCCGGTGGCAATGGAGATGGGCCGCGAGGTTGCACCACAACCAAGAGATCGACCCCCGATGCCGACGGCACTGAACCGCACTGGGTTCGATGGAGACCTTGAGCATCGGCGACCCTGCTCAGCACCGCACGCTGCCTCCGAGCGCGGTGGCCTCCGAGATGTTCTCGCCCAGGGCTGCCACCGCTGCCGTGTTGTCCAGCCCTCTGAGTGGCCTCGTTGACTGGGCATTGCAGCTCGACTGAGCCAACGACATCGCCCTGCCGCTCGACGACGGTCTCGCAGGTGCCAGCTTGGGCGTTCTGGAACGTCGTCCACCAGCCAGCGCCGCGGAGACGGCGTCGAGCGTCTTCCTTGCCGGCAGAATGTCGCCCGGTGCGTTCGCGCCCTGCGCTCAGCTGGCGTCGAGGGCCGTCGGCCGGACACCTTCGTCAGGACGATGCCGCCACCTCGGCGTTCAACTCGAGGATCGCCTCGTCCCACTGCGTGAGTGCGCCGCGGAGGGCCTGCCAAAACTCCTGCCTCGCACGAACCGAGAACGCCTCGAGAGTCAGCCCGCGCTGCTCGACCCATGTGTAATAGCCCAGGTTGAAGATCCGCTGACGATCGAAGTCCGTCAGCTCGAGGAGGTGGTCTTCATCCGCCCCGAGCACATGCCGTTCGACGACCTCCGCTGCGTCGCGCCTCGTGAACTCGCCGCCGAAGAACGCGGCGAGGGCCTTGGGTGCTTCACTCCGGTACAAAGCGGCGCCGTCGGTCGCCACCGTCATCACGACGTCGCCGGGCCCGAGGCGGTAGTGCTTTGCCGTCTTGATCGCGGCGAGGACGTTGCAGAGGCTTGAGAGCCCGAACAGGTCGAGGGCCTCGACGATCGCCTCCGAGACGCCCGACTCGATCAGATACGAACGTCCGACCGAGGTCGAAAGCAGGAGGTTGAGTTGATCCGTCGCCTCGTCCGAGATGTCGACGACGAGGTCCGTGTTCATCACGTTGTGGATGAGCGGGACGTGCTTGTCGCCGATCCCCTGGATGTTGTGCTCGCCGAACCCGTTCATCAGGAGCGTTGGGCATTCGAGGGCCTCGACGGCGACGATCTTCGCCGCGTAGCGCTCCTTGAGACCGTCGCCGGCCCCGATCGTCCCCGCGGAGCCCGACGCTGAGACGAAGGCGCGCAGCTGAAGATCGGGTTGCGCGGAGCGGAGCGACTCGAAGACCTCAGCGAAGGCGGCCGAGGTGACCTCGCGGTGGACCAGGTGGTTCCCGTATTCGGAGAATTGGTTGAGGATGACGTTCGTCGGATCCGCCGCGAGTTCGTCGCAGCGTTCGTAAATCTCCCGGACGTTGCTCTCCGAGCCCGGCGTGTGGACGATGTCCCCCGGGTTCGTGACCCACTCCTCGAGCCAACGGAACCGCTCCGAGCTCATCCCCTCGGGCAGGACGGCGACGCCGCGGCAGCCAAGGATCCGCGACAGGGCGACACCGCCCCGACAATAGTTGCCCGTCGATGGCCAGACCGCGCGCTGCGTCCGGGGATCGAAGCGGCCGGTCACGAGCCGGGGCACGAGACAGGCATACGCCGCGAGCAGCTTGTGCGACCCGATCATCGGGAACAGCGCCCCGAGCAGGACGACGATCGGAGCGTCGACGCCGGTCAGACTCTTGGGTAGGACGACATGGGCGGGGACCGGAACTCGCGCCCGGCGCGACGGCGCGTTGTACCAGTGGATGCGGAACAGGTTGCCCGGGTCGGAAGCGTCGGGATCGATACCGGCGAGGACGTCGTCCATCTTCGTCTCCTGCGGCATCGCGAGCTGGCGAAACGTCGGGAGCGTGATCGATCGCTCACGAAGGACGTTGACCGTCCCTTCGTATGCGCTGCGGTCTACGATCCCGGTCTCGACGAACAGCGACGGCAACGCGAGCGACGTTCGGTTGAAGGTCGAGGTCGCGAGCGTGTCCTGCGCCATGGCTTGACCTTCCTGTCACGGTCGAGCGGCGACCCGCGAATGGCACGCCGCTCGGGCTGAGTGGGGCCGGCTACGGAAGATCCGAGCTGATCTCTCCATAGGTGTCGGGACGCCGGTCGCGGTAGAACTGCCAGTGCGCGCGGATATCGTCGATTCGCCCGAGGTCGAGGTCGCCGACGACGATCTCCTCGTCCGCGCCCGCGGCCTCCGCGACGATCTCGCCGATCGGGTCGACGAAGTAGCTGCTCCCATAGAAGTGGCCGATGTTCCAGGGCGCCTCGCGGCCCACCCGGTTCAGGGCACCCACGAAATACCCGTTCGCGACCGCGTGCGCCGGCTGCTCGATCTTCCAGATGTTGTCCGAGTGGCCGGACGTCGTCGCGGATGGGTTGAAGACGATCTCCGCACCGTGGAGCCCGAGAAGGCGGGCGCCCTCGGGAAAGTGGCGGTCGTAGCAGATGTAGATGCCGATCTTGGCAAAGCGGGTCTCGAAGACCGGATAGCCGAGGTTGCCCGGCCGGAAGTAGAACTTCTCCCAGAACCCGTACGGCGAGTGCTCGTCCTCCCCGTGGCAGTGCGG
>JAYVMQ010000175.1:0-6310 GCA_043758855.1 Chloroflexota bacterium | reverse complement strand
CGGCGATCCGGCACGCTTCCTGCAGGATCTGGTCGCGGTCGCGGATGCGGACGATCGCCTGGTTAGTCCCGCTCAGGATGGCGTGGACGCGGTCAAGTTGGGCGACGCGTCGCATGGCCTGCGAGAGCTCCGTTACGTCCCAGGCAGTCACGACCACCCCGTCGATGGGTGCCGCTGGCCCATACGCCGGTTGGATCACCAGCTCCGTGTCGCGAGTAATGCCCTCGTGAGTGATGGAGATGGTCGTCCGGGCAGGTTTGCCGGAATCGACCACCACGGCGCGCAGTGCTTCCACGCTCCGGCGGGCCTCGGCCGGAAGCTCGGTCTGCTCTATGGTCCGCCCGATGAGGTCGCCAGGTTCGACGCCCGAGGCGCGAGCGAAGGCCGGGGTCGCACCGAGGATCGTGCCGTCGCCAGCGACGTAAGCGATCCGAGCGCTGGTCAACGCCAGGATGGTCCGCAGAAGCGCCAGTTCGGAGCGCATCTCCTCGAGCGAGGCAGGGCCTTCGCGCACCGTCATGGCATCGCCACGGCCAGGGTCAGGTTCAACCCCGGCCTGCGTACTACGACTGCCACCGTCCAAGCGCTCAAACAAATCCCCGCTCTGACGCGATAGCCTGACTCTGATCATCCACGATAGACCTCGACGCTCGACCCCGCAACGATCGACGACGGCGCTTGCTCCGGGCGGCTAGGGCTTTGACGCGGGCGAGAGCGTTGCCGTCGTCGCCGCCGTTCGGGGGGTTGCCGCAGCCGCCGCAGCCGCTGTGGCCAGGCGCCGGAACTTCAGCTCCACGTGGATCGACTCGCCGCTCTCGTGGCCGTTGAACGGGTAGACCTCGATCTCCTTCGGCCCGGCGTAGTGGTTGTACGCGCCGAAGACCGTTGACGGCGGGCACGTCACGTCCATCAGGGCCACCGCAAAGAGCGCCCGCGACGCCGCCCGGGCCGCGAAGTTCAGCCCATCGCAGTACGAGAGCGTCCGGAATACGCGCTCCGTCTGATCGCGGTGGACTTTGCAGTAGCGCACGATCTCGTGGTACGGATCGCCGTCGGTGATCTCCATCGCCCGGCGCCAGTGGCACATGAACGGCGCGTCGGCGAGTGTCAACAGCAGATCCGGGACGAGGCCCGCAGCCGCCAGAGCGAGGCCGCCGCCCTGGCTGCCGCCGTTGACGGCGATGCGCGCCGGGTCCACGAGCGGGTGTGCGCGGGCCGCTTCCACGGCCCGGACCGCGTCCGTAATGAGGCGGCGGTAGTAGTACGTCTCCGGGTCGGCGATGCCGCGCGTGGCGTAGCCGGGGAACTGCCCGGTCGCCGAGCCGCCGTCCGGATCCGGTGTGTCGCCCGCCCGCCACGTGCTGCCCTGGCCGCGAACGTCCATCACGAGATGGGCGTGGCCGGCGCTCGGTGCCATCAGCCAGTCGAGTGGCCGCCCCCGGCCGCCGCCATAGCCGATGTACTCGACCACACACGGCAGACGACCGTCGCGCACGAACGGTGAGGCGGCAACGTCCCTGGGAGTCAGGAACCAGCCCTTGATCGGCTGGCCACCGAAACCGGCGAAGGTGACGTCGGAGACATCGATTGTCGCCAGGCCTGCGTCGATGGGCTCGAATTGGGCCCCGATGGGGTGCGATCGGGCATCCGCCAGCGTGTCGGCCCAGAAGGCGTCGAAGTCGGCAGGCTCGTCGCGCTCGGGCTTGTAGACCAGCAACTCGGCCAGAGGCATATCGAATAGCACGATTGATTCCTCCCAGGAAGCTGCGCCGCCTGACGCCGGCGGAACCCGTCGCGCCGGATGGACCGGGCGGCGCGTGCCGCGTTCTAGGTTACTGGACGCGAGCGTCGTGGCCCTTCCAGAACGGCTCGCGCAACTCTGCTTTGAGAACCTTGCCGGTGCCGCCCTTTGGCAGGGCCTCTCGGAAGTGGACATCGCGCGGAACCTTGAACCGGGCCAGCCTCTCCTTGACGTGATTGCGTATCTCCGCCGCCGTGACCGTCTGGTCCGGCTTCAGGACCACGAGCGCGACCGGGGCCTCGCCCAAAGCTTTATCCGGCACCGCCACGACCGCACATTCGAGGACGGCAGGGTGCGACAGGATGGCGTTCTCGACCTCGACCGAGGAGATGTTCTCGCCGCCTCGGATGATGATGTCCTTGGAGCGGTCCTTGATCAGGACATAGCCCCCTTCGTCGATGACGGCCATGTCGCCGGTGTAGAGCCAGCCGTCGCGAATGGTTTCGGCCGTGGCTTCGGGGTCTTTGTAGTAGCCGTCCATGACCGTGTTGGAGCGGACGATGATCTCGCCGATCTGTTCGCCGTCGGCCCGGACGTCGCGCCCGTCCGAATGGACGACGCGCAGGCTGACGCCTGGCAGCGGCCAGCCGGTCCAGGACTGCCTGAGCAGGCGCTTCTCGGGCGGTTCGGACTCGGTCAGGAAGGTCCGAGGGGTGGCCAGGGTCAGGATCGGCGAGGTTTCCGTCAGGCCGTAGCCCACGATCGCCTGGACGTTGAGCTCCTGTTCCAGGCTGGCGATTAGTGTGGGCGAGGAGGGCGCGCCGCCGATGATCACCTGCTTCAGGCTCGACAGGTCGTGCTTGGGCCGATCGGAGTGATGGAGGATGGCATTGAAGATGGCCGGCACGGCCAGGACGCGAGTGACCTTGTGCCGCTCGATGGCGTTCATGAAGGCCACGGGCTCGAACTTGCGGAGCATGACGTGGCGACCGCCCTTCATCGTCAGGAAGTGCGGCGTGCCCCAGCCGTTGACGTGGAAGAGCGGGACCACGTGCAGGACGATGTCGTCCTCGGTGAAACCCAGGCCGATCTCGGCGTACAGCGAGTGCAGGTACAGCTCGCGGTGGGTCATGGCCACGCCCTTGGGGAAGCCGGTCGTGCCGCTGGTGTAGAAGAGTTCGGCGACGGCGTTCTCGTCGATCGCTGTGGTAATGGGATCCGGCGAGCCGCTCGACAGCAGGGCCTCGTATTCGTCCTGGGCTACGCCGTCCGGGGCGCCTTCCATGATCACGAACCGGGGCTTCTCGTCGAGTTCCGGGATCATGGCCTCGACGAGCGGCTTGAAGTCCTTGTGGAAGAAGACGACCTTCGAGCCGGCATGGCCGACGATGTAGGCGATCTCACGCGGCGTCAGGCGGAGATTGATGGGGTTGAGGATCGCGCCGGCCTCGAGGACGCCGTAGTAGGCCTCGAGAAGCTGGTGGGTGTTGTACGTGATGAAGCTGACTCGGTCGCCCGAGCCGACGCCCAGCTCCCGAAGCGCGTTCGCGAGCCGGTGAGTTCGCTCGCCGAATTGCCGATAGGTGAACTGATGCTCGCCATCGACGACTCCGACCTTATCGCCGAAGTAGGTCTCCGCCCGGTCGCGGAACTCGAGCACCGAGAGGGGAACGAACACCCTGAACCTCCTCCGCCTGTCGACTGCCGAGCGTGACGCCGCGGGTGACGTCCGCCTGCGCCGCGGTGGCGCCGCGCTAGCCGGCTGCCTGTACACTCCCGTGACGGGGCAACGATAGCGCGGCAACGAGCGGAGCGAGTGGCGCGAGTGGCGCGGGGTGCGTGTGGTCACCTACACCTATGACCTCGCCGATCGACTGACCGCGATCACCACAGCCTCGGGCCAGGCCACGGTCTTCACGATCGACGCCCTCGGGCGTCATGCGAGCCGGACCACAGGGAGCGCTCCGACTGAGTCCTACTCCTACCTCGGCGCGACCGGCACCGTCGTCGCAATAGCGTCGGGTCCGTCCACCACCACGAGTGCGATCGATGCGGTCGGTAATAGAGTCGCCACAGGGAGTGGCGGCGCAGTCGGCTTCCTCCCGCCCGATCTCCACGGCAATACCGCGGGTGCCCTCAACTCGACCGCCACGAACATCACCGACGCCTTCGCCTATGACGCATATGGCCTCACCGTGGCCGCCGTCACCTCCGCCCTCCCGACACCCTGGCAATAGCCAGCGTCGAACGGGGGTGCGGCGAATCGAAGAGTTGATGCCGCGCATCGCGGCCAGCAGGAGCAATATCAGTGATCAACACGATGCAAGCGGCCATCTTTGACCTGGACGGTGTCATCGTCGACACCGCCAAGTACCACTATCTCGCCTGGAAGCGACTCGCCAACGAGATGGGCTTCGACTTCTCCGAGGCCGATAACGAGCGGCTCAAGGGCGTCAGCCGCGCGCGCTCTCTCGAGATTCTGCTGGAACTCGGCGGTCGCGAGGCCAGCGAGGCCGAGCGCGAGACGATGGCCGCCCGCAAGAACGGCTGGTACGTCGAGTACATCAGCAAGATGGACCCGGCCGAACTCTTCCCCGGCGCCGTCGACTACATCAACTTCCTCAGGAGCAGGGGCGTGAAGATCGCTCTTGCCTCGGCCAGCAAGAACGCGCCGATGATCCTCGATCGACTGAAGATCGCCTATCTCTTTGAGATCGTGATCGACGGCACGAATGTGTCGAAGGCCAAGCCGGATCCTGAAGTCTTCACCCGCGCCGCTTCCTACCTGGGCATCGCGTTCGAGGACTGTGTCGTCTTTGAGGACGCGGAAGCGGGTATCGAAGCCGCCCGTCGAGCCGGAATGGGCAGCGTGGGCGTCGGCAAGCCCCCAAACCTCAAGGATGCGGACATGGTCATCACGAGCTTCCAGAGTCTGCTGGCAGTCAGCCTGATCCAGGCGTAGCAGTGGTTACAGGTTCAGGCCGGTGCTGTTGATTTCGCGGACCTCGCCGCGAATGACGGCCGACACGGGAGAACCATCCAGAAGCGTAATCTTGGCCTTCTGCTGCCAAACCTCGACTCGAATGAGCGAGCCCCGATATGTGATCTGGAAGCTGTAGGACTTCCAGTGCTCGGGAATCGTCGGGTTGAAGACGAGCATCTCGCCGTCTGAACGCATGCCGCCGTATCCGTAAACGACGTTCATCCAGGCTGCCGCGATCGAAGTGATGTGGATTCCTTCAGACGTGTTGCGGTTGTAGTTGTCGAGGTCAATGCGCGTGGCGAAGTTGAAGAAGCCGGATGCTTCCTGCTTGAGCCCAAGCTCGGCCGCGAAGATGGAATGAAGCGACGGCGAAAGAGAGGACTCGTGTATGCAGCGCGGTTCGTAGTAGTCGTAGTTGGCCTTCTTCTCGGCCATAGAGAACGACTGGCTGTAGAGGAACATGAACATCAGCACATCCGGCTGCTTGATCATGTCGTTGCGGTAGATCCGGTCGTAGGACCAGTTGTGATAGAGCGGGAAGTCCTCAACCGGGATCGCCCCAACGTCGATGTGCGGAAGGTCGAAGAAGCCTTCGTGCTGCTCGTAAACCCCGGTCGCCGGATCCTGCGGGATGATCATACGATCTGCCATGTTCTGCCAGGTCGCCCCTTCCTCGGCCGTGCAGCCGAGCTTATCCAGAGTGGCGCTGCCCTCCATCTCGACCAGAACCTTGAGCGTGTACAGGAACGTCTGCTTCGCCATGTAGTTGGTGTAGCAGTTGTTGTTGACCATCATCTGGAACTCATCCGGACCCATGACGGCGTAGAAGCCGAAGCCGTTTCGCCGCGGCGACCACTCCCCTCGACTCGCCAGGAAGCGACAGATCGGAACGAGCATCTCGATGCCCTTGGTACGGAGGAACTCCAGGTCCTGGGTCGTCTTCACGTAGTGCCAGATCGCATACGCCACACCCGTGGTCGGCTGGAATTGGAGGCTGGCGTGCTGCCAGAGCGTGCAGCTCTCGGTGCCGTCTGTGGTCGCGATGGGGTAGCAGGCACCCTCGCAGTCGAGGCTCTTGGCTCGCTCCATCGCCTCCGGCAGGGTCTTGTAGCGATAGTCGATCAGGGCCTTGGCGGCCTTTGGATTGCTGAATAGGTAGTAGGGCAGGCAGTATGTTTCGGTATCCCAGAAGGCGTTGCCGTTGTACGCCTCACCCGTCAGGCCCTTGGCGCCGATGTTGGAACCGTCCACCGCGCCGCGATATGTCTGCTGCATCTGGAAGATGCAGAAGCGAATGCCCTGCTGTGCGTCCGGATCGCCTTCGATTGAGATGTCCGCCTTCGTCCAGAAGTCAGACCAGTATTCGGCATTATCGGCGAGGCCCTTGTCGTAGCTCGCATCGCCCAGCCCGTCGAGGATCTGCTTGCCCTGCGACCAGGTGTCGGCAACGCTCGTATTGGGGTCGCGTGTTGTGTAGAGGGCGGCGACCCGATCGAGGCTCCGCTCCTGGCCCTCGACGAGGTCGAGCGTCATGAGGTGACCAGCGAACTTATCGCCCTTGATGGCTTCGCCGCCGGCGGCGGGCG
>JAYVMQ010000174.1:0-6367 GCA_043758855.1 Chloroflexota bacterium | reverse complement strand
GCGACATTCGGCATGGCCATTGTCACGTACTGGGTCGCGAAGTAGAGAACAGGCAACGGCTGACGCCTGGCGCCCGGAGGAATTTGCGCGCGTGAGAATGTCAGCCCGAGAACGGCGCCCTATCTACCGGTCGCGTCGAGCGGCGACCGCAAAAGCGAAGAAGTAGGCGTCGAGTGATTCGCCTGTAGACCGGTACTCGTTGTCGCCGACTAGGAAGTCGCAGACCACCTCCCGGGCACGACTGGTCTCCCTGCGTCTGGGGCCTCGCCAGCGCTCGTCGGCCATCGTCAGATCGAAGAGTTCCAAGGCACGATCGAGGGCACCTTGCAGGCGAATGTCGTCGTGCTGCGCGCTCGCCCGGATGGCCCTGCCGACATCACTCCCGATATTTCCGAGTTGCTCGGCCAGCGTCATTGTGTGCCAGCGTCCAGCGGCGAGATTGGCGTGGAGGGCTCGCTCGACCACAGCTAACCCCGGACCAGGCGGTCAACAACAGTCACGATCTTCTGCTGCGCGGCCAGGTCGTCGACACCACGCGACCTATTGCCCTGCCGAGGGCGAATGTTGATCATCGAGTCAAACTCGATCCAGTCGCTCTGGCCGTATTGCGTCGTATGCAAGTTCACGCCCCACAAGGCGGTCTGGCTCGACCCGAGTCCCAGAAGGGCAGCCTCCTCGTCGGCATGCATTTCGCCGCCGATCGCCATGATTCCCAATCCTACCCCCCCCATTGCTCGCGGCAGGCGACCGAGTCAGCCGGCGGGTGGAAGGCGATCCGGGTGGTCGACCGCGACGACCACCAGACCATCGATCCCCGTGAAGTCGTCTGGATTGCAGGTGTAGAGGGGCAGTCCGTTGGCGAGCGCGACCGCCGCAATCATCGCATCGTATGCCCGCGCGTTGGCTCTTCGGCCGGACCGGCGAAGCGATGCAGCGACCTGCCCAAACGCTCGAGCCGCGTCGGCGTCGAAGGGAAGTGGGTCGAAGTCTGCCTCCGCTTGCTGAAGATGGGCCAGCCGGGCAGCCCGTTCGGTCTCGTTCGTGGCCACGAGTGGCCCGACCGAAAGTTCCGCGAGCGTGATGGCGGAAATGAGCGGCTGCTCAGGGAGCGCCGACGCATCGCGCAGGCGGGGCAACAGGTGAGACCGGTGGCGATGCTCCCGTATCCGTTCTCGCGCACTCACCTCACGCGGCAAGCCCAGCGGCCAGGGTCAACGCGCTCCGGGCTCGGTTTAGGATATAGAGGTGATATCCGGGCGCTCCGCGGTCCAGGAGGTCGCGGATTTGGGCGAGCGCCCAATCGATGCCCAGGGCTTCGATGATCTCGGGCTGGTCTCCGGCGGCCTCGATACGCCTGGTCAGCCGGTCCGGCAGCGAGGCGCCGCACATGCTGGTGATCCGCGTGACTTGCCTAAGCGTTAGCACCGGCATGATGCCAGGGACGATGGGTACGCTGATCCCCGTCGCGCGGCATCGATCTACGAAGCGGTAGTAGGCCTCGTTGTCAAAGAACAGCTGCGTGGTGATGAACGATGCACCGGCGTCAACCTTGCGCTTGAGGTTCACAAGATCGGCTTCGAACGAGGGCGCCTCGGGGTGTTTCTCCGGATAGCCGCCCACGCCCAGGCAGAGATCGGGGTGCAGATCCTTCAGCAGGGCGACGACATCACTGCCAAAGCGCAGGTCGTGCTTGAACGCCGTCGCCGCGGGCAGGCCGTTGGGCAGGTCGCCCCGCAGAGCCATGATGTTGCGGATCCCCCGCGCGTAGTGAGCCTCTGCGACGGCCGAAACCTCGGCCCGGGTGTGATTGACCGCAGTCAGATGCGGCATGACAGTGAAGCCGAATTCATCCCGCAGAAGGGAGGACACCTGTGCGGTACGATCCTGCGTGCTGCCCCCGGCGCCGTAGGTTACCGACACGAAATCCGGTCCTATCCGTTGCAGTGCCGCGGCGGTCTGGCGCAACGCCTCAGCACCCGCCTCGTCCTTGGGCGGGAAGAACTCGAGCGAGCGCAACGGACGCCCCAGCGCGAAGAGTTCGGAGATAGGCCGGTCTGACTGAATTGACGTAGTGGCGGACACGAACTCGATGATACGTCCCTTCGCGACCGCGGACCGTCGTTCGACCTGTCGGAAGTGCCGGACCTCGTCGCCCGGTATGGCCTCATTGCGCCGGGCGGCGGGCCCCGCTGAGCCCGAGCACTCGATGTTTGACCAGAATCTCGGCTGACGTGTGCTCAGTTGGCCGAGTGCCGCCGAGCGATGTTTACCGGCCCCGGTAGTAGCCGCGCCAGATGACGCGGTGGATGGGGATCCAGCGCGGGATGTCGCGCAAGATCGGGATGAACGGGACGAGCGCCAGGAGCGACGTCAGTCCGATCATCAGGAGGATCACGAGGAGGTCCGTATTGGGGGCTGTATTGAAGGGCGGGATCTGATACCAGAACGAGAAGAGCCACAGCCAGGTCTGGCCGGGATACTGACCAGTCTCGTTCATCATGCCCCACTGGTCGCCCGTGAGGTGCTGATCCGCGGCAAGGTTGGGAAGGTATTCGCCGTCGCCCATGAACAGCAGCGGCTTAGTGAAGTCCGTCTGGTAGAGGTTGCCGCTATTGAGAAGCAGGCCATCGAGTGCGCCGGTGCGGGCGAGCCCGAGCATGCTGGTCATGAGATCGGGCACGGGCCCGTATTCGCCGGATACAACGCTAACCTGGTCGTTCGTGACGGTTGCGTTCGCCAGGGCGGTCGAGTAGTTGGTGAGCCAGGTCTGCTGCTGGTCTGGGCTGGCTGCCCCGTACTTCTCGATCGCCGCGCTGAGCGTCGGATTGCCGACTGCCGCGAAACCGAGCGGCTGAAGGACGAAGTCCTTCGCCGTGTCTATCGGCGTGCCCACGCCGGCCCACGTCTGCGGAGCGATCGGTCCGACCGCCTGGGCGGCGTCGGCGGTGTTGTTGTAGGGGGGTCCGTAGCCGGCGGTGCCGCTGGTGCCGGCCAGCTCGGACGCCGCCGTCGTGACGAAATCGACCGGCTGCTTGGTAGCCCAGGTCTGGATGGTAACGGCCGGGTCGTCGGGCGAGGAGAAGACTCCGGCCAGGCCGACCACAACGACAGATACAACCAGGAAGGCGAGAACAAACTCTTTGACGAGGTCGTACCGGATCATCTTGATGCCGGTGTAGTAGCGGGCCTGGGGGTCGTCGGTGCTCACGACGCGGACTCCTCGTGGGACGGCGGCGCCGTCTGTTGCTTGTCGATCGGTCGAACGACGCCCTTGACGCGTACGAGCAAGACGTGGACGACCACCAGCGTTGTAATCAGAATCGGCAGGAGGGCGATGTGAAGGCCGTACATCTGGCCGAAGTTCAGGACGTTGAAGAATGATCCGATCCCGGCCGCATTCGTCGCATCCTTGGCGTTGACCGCGATCCACTGGCCGTCGAAGTTCTGCTGCGAGATGAAGCCGGTAAAAGCGGTCACGATGCTGAAGGCGAAGATCACGACCCCGACCATCCAGGTCTTTGCCCGCCCATCGCGCCAGCTGGCCATGAAGTACTGGCCCCACAGGTGCAGCACCATGAAGATGAAGAAGACCTGGACCGACCACAGGTGCAAGCTATTCACAAACCGGCCGACGCCGGACTGATGCCACCACTGCGGGCCGAATAGGGCCAGGACGATTCCGCTCCCGACAACCCACATAAGGCCGGCAATCGCGACGACGCCAAAGATGTAGACCCAGGAGCCGACGAAGACGGGCTGCCTATCCGGCAGCAAGTGCTTCAGCGGCAGGCTGCGTTGCAGGAAGCGCCGGATGGCAAGCGTCCAGCTCGAGGGCTCGGCCTGGGGCTCGGAGTTGCCGCTACTCATTGTCGTTGTCGTCCGCCACGAGGACTTCGGCGTGGCTCGGGAATGGCGCAACAAGGGCCAAGATGAAAACCACGACCATCCCCACGATCACGATCACATTCGGGATGGAGATCAGGATGAAGTTCCAGTTCAGGTACGACGCTGGGGAATCCAACGCTAGCTACCTCCATCTTTCCCGGGTCAGCGGCAGTAGTCGCCGCGTTTACATCCCGCAACCTTTGGCCCTACGGCCCGCCATTAGCTTTCCCCTTACTCTCGGGCGGGGGAGAGGTTCGGGCCAGTGGCCGATGTCACTGTCTGACCTACCCATCTCAGTGGGCAGCCCGCTATTGGGGGGGGTAGGTCAGCGCGAAATCGGCGCCTTCCGGCGAGTCCGGAGCGCCACGCTGCCGCCTGAACCCTGACGGGTCGCGCCGGGGTCAGGCCCTGACGGCGGTCAGGATCGCGACGCTGACGGCTATGGCCACGACCCCGGAGCGCTGAAGCAGGGAGAGCCGCTCGCGGAAGAGGAAGAATGCCGCCACTGCCCCGACGGCCGCGTACTGGCTGGCCAGGACGGCCGCAATGGCGATGCTCTCGCGTGCCCCCACGATGTACGCCGCGTTGCCGAGAACCTCGCCGAGGGCCGTGATCACGACCAGGGGCGCAGCCCGACGCGTCATTCGGAGACGGCCGGTGAGGGCCAATGGTACGAACACCAGAGCGACGCCGGCGATGCGGGGAGGCATGAGTGCGATGATGATCGGCAGGCTTAGGCCCGCCTGCGCGGTACCGTAGATGCTGAATCCAAAGGCAATCGCCCCCACGGTCCCGAACAAGGCCGCCTGCCGCTCGACACTGCGGCCGGGCCGCAGCACGGGTGATGGCGCGGCAATCCCGGAGTCATCGGCCGCCCCGGCCGCCCCATTTGCCCCGGCCGCGTCCGCGGCCTCGCCGGTCGCCAGAGCCACCACCGCGATTCCGACGGCGATGACCCCCAGCATCAGCGCCGCGGGGATCGTCAGGCGTTCCCCGGCGATGACCGCGACCACAGCCGCGATGGCCCCCTCCGTAGAGGCGATCGCCAGAACGGGGCCGACCTTCCCGATGCGCATGCCCCGATAGACGAACAACAGTCCGATCACACTGCCCAGGCCGGAGGCCGCCAGCCAGAACACCAGGACGGGTGTGATCTGCGGAAGCGGACCGGCAAACGGCACCAATGGCACGCTGATCACCAGCCCGACGAGCATCATCGTGGCCAGCGCCGATGACGCGCCGATGAGGCGGCTGGATCTAGCCGACGCCACGTTGGCGGCCGCCCATAGGAACGCGGCGCCGAGGCCGCCAAGGATGGCAATCATGGCTGCAAGTCTGAGGCACGGCGTCTCGGGACGTTCAGACGGGCGTGGTCCGCTCCGACGGGCTCGCGGCGCTCAGATTGGCATGGGGCACCCAAACGGCGGTCTCGCCAGCAGCCATCGCCCGAAGCCGCCATGCGGCGATGATCAGCGGTGGCGCCATAACTGCGGGACCGATCACCCACAGCGCCGTGGGCGTCACGCCGGAGAGGAGGTCGGCTGCCAGCATGAGTCCGTAGGCCGCGACCGGCAGCGCCGTCACACGGGCGCTAAGCGCGCCGGCAGGCTCGGGCCGGATACGCTGTTCGATGGCGCGGTAGACGAGGTAGACAGTGAACGTCGTCAACAGCCAGCCCAGGTAGTTCTGGATCGGGATGCCGAAGTACGGCCCGCCAGTCTCCCAGACCCAGGCTCGAATAGACGGTCCCGATAGGATCGGATCGATCACGAGATCCCAGACGGTCATGACGACCGCCCCGGCGCACGCCAGCCGGAGGAGATTGACCGCACCCGGGCGTGTCCCCGTCGCCCGGCCTTCGACTACCAGGTTGGCGATGACGTAGCTCGGGTAGACCATCATGAACCACGCCAGCGGTATCAGGAGTGGCACGTGGCCAAGCTTCACGCCCAGGTAGTCGGTGTAGTGGTAGGCCCCATATACAACACCGGTGGCCACGCCGACCTGCTCGTACACCCACGAGATCACCGCTGACAGGCCGAAAAAGGCCAGCGTCAGCCGGCCACCCAGCGAGTACCAGGCATGGGTCAGGCTGAATAGGGCCACGACCGCAGTCAGCACCACCAGGCTGCCGGTTAGAACGGGCAGCCGAACCAGTCCGTGGAGCAGCTGCCGTACCACCCCGTCGTAGGCGAACACACCCAGCAGCCCGATAGCGAGGGTCAGCAGAATCCAGCTGCGGTGGGTGGAGGGCCCAGCTTCGCCGCCATTGGTCGCGGTCATCGTCGTAGTTTGCGACTCGCGCGGTCGTATGTCCGCCGCCGCGTGGCGCAGGTTCAATCTACGATCGCGCCATCTTCCCTTCGCCAAGAGCCGTTGCCACGGCCGCAATAAGGTCGTCGCGGCCGAAGGGTTTGGCGAGGAACCGGTAGCCGTCCCCGGCGGATGCCTCCAGGCTGGCACCGTAGCCTGACATCAGGAC
>JAYVMQ010000173.1:0-4660 GCA_043758855.1 Chloroflexota bacterium | reverse complement strand
CTGCGGAGGAAGTAACCGCAGGAGGCTAAGTTCATGCCGTCTATTTCTATGCGACAGCTTCTCGAGGCCGGGGTCCATTTCGGCCACCAGACTCGTCGCTGGAATCCCAAGATGCGCCCATTCATCTTCGCGGAGCGCAACGGGATTCACATCATTGACCTTGCCCAGACCGTTAAGCGGTTGGACCTGGCCCTCGCGGCTGCTCGCGATACTGTCGCTCGCGGTGACAGCGTCCTGTTCGTCGGAACCAAGAAGCAGGCCCAGGAGCCGATCGTCCAGGAGGCGACCCGTGCCGGTCAGCCTTACGTCAACCGGCGCTGGCTCGGAGGCATGCTGACCAACTTCACGACGATCAAGAAACGCGTCGCCCTCCTTGACCAGCTCGAAGCCCGTCAGGCAAGCGGCGACTTCGAGCGCCTGACCAAGAAGGAAACGGCCAAACTCGTCGAGCAGATGGAGCACCTGCAGGCTTCTTTCGGCGGCATCCGCAAGATGAAGCGCCTGCCCGCCATGGTCTTCATCGTTGACCCGCACCGCGAGCGCATCGCCGTCGCCGAGGCGCTCAAGCTGGAACTCCCGATTATCGGCACGGGCGACACGAACGTGAACCCGGATGAGCTAGACTACATCATTCCGGCCAACGATGACGCGATTCGCGCCATCCGGCTGCTCTGCTCGCTCGTGGCCGATGCCTGCATCGAGGGCCAACGTGATCGGGGTGTCCGCACCGGCGCCGAGGAGGCCCCCGAGCCCGTGGTCGAGGCCGAGGTCGAGGAGACTGCCTCCCGGGAACTCGTTGCTGCCCTGGCGGGCGGCGGTGCCCTGACGTTCGAGCCCGACGTGGAGGAGGAGGTCCTCCTGCCCGTCCTGCACCTGCCATCCCACCCGCGCGACTCCGAGCCAGAAGCGTCCCAGCGCGGCGGCGAGAGCCATCGGGCCCACTAGCCACACAGCCGGAGTGCAGCGAGGGCCGCTCGGACTGACCCCGGGCGGCCGTCGGATGACGACAAACAGGAGATGTGAGAAGGCGATGGCGACGATTACTGCAGAGACCGTCAAGCTCCTCCGCGAACAGACCGGGGCGGGCGTTATGGAGTGCAAGCGTGCACTTGAGGAGACGGACGGCGATCTGGGTAAGGCGGCCGCGGTTCTACGCGAGCGGGGCCAGGCTGCTGCCGCCAAGCGCGCTGGACGCGAGGCCAACCAGGGTTTGGTTTCGAGCTACATCCACACCGGTGGCAAGATCGGCGTCCTCATTGAGGTCAACTGCGAGACTGACTTCGTGGCTCGTACCGATGAGTTCGTGCGCCTGGTGAGGGACCTGGCAATCCAGGTCGCCGGACTGCGCCCCCAGTACACGACGATCGAGTCGATCCCGGCCGAGGTTCTCGAGGCCAAGCGCGCCGAGCTTCTCGCCGACGAGGCTACCCTCGGCAAGCCCGAGTCAGTCCGTGGCCAGATCATCGACGGCCAGCTGAAGAAATGGTTCGCCGAGGTTGTTTTGGTCGAGCAGACCTTCCGGGACCAGGACCGCACCGTCGGCGCTTTGATCACTGAAAGTATCGCCAAGACCGGCGAGAATATGCGTGTCCGACGCTTTGTCAGGTACGAGCTGGGGGAGTAGATGAGCGAGGCCTCCGCGGCCAAAGGCGAGGTGGCCAGTCCGGCTGGCGCCGAGCTGACTGCCGGCACGACGAGAAAACCGCGCTATCGGCGGATTCTGCTCAAGCTGTCCGGAGAGGCACTTCTGGGCGGACGGCAGTACGGCGTCGATCCGGACTTTTGTGCCCTCATCGCCGCCCAGATTGCGCAGGTCCATTCGCTCGGTGTCGAGATCGGTATCGTGGTTGGGGGCGGGAACATCTTCCGAGGGCTCGCGGCTGCGGCCAAGGGGATGGACCGCTCCACGGCCGACTTCATCGGCATGCTGGCGACGGTCATGAACGCCCTCGCCCTCCAGGACGCCATAGAGCGGGCCGGGGTGCCAACTCGGGTAATGAGCGCTATCGGTATGAATCAGATCGCCGAGCCGTACATCAGGCGACGCGCCGTGCGTCACCTCGAGAAGGGCCGCGTGATCATTCTGGCCGCCGGCACCGGCAACCCATACTTCACCACCGATACGGCCGCCGCCCTGCGGGCGGTGGAGATCGGTGCCGAGGTGATTCTCAAGGCTACGAAGGTGGACGGGGTTTACGACTCCGATCCACTTACGAACCCCGGCGCAAAACGCTACGAGAGGCTAACTTACTCCGAGGTTCTGCTGAAGCGGCTGCGTGTCCTGGACGCGACGGCCGTGTCGCTGTGCATGGAGAATGACACTCCGATAATCGTCTTCGACCTGAACAAGCCCGAGAACATCAGCCGGGTAGCCGCGGGTGAATCCGTCGGTACCCTGATTACCGGAGGCAGTCCCACATGAGCCGCGACACGTTGTCCGCCACCGAGCACAAGATGGTCCGGGCAGTCGAAGCCCTTGAGCGCGAGTTGCAAGGTGTACGCACCGGACGCGCCTCGACATCGCTCGTGGAGCGGCTCATCGTCGAGTACTACGGCACGCCGACCGCTCTCAACCAGCTGGCCGGTATCAGCGTGCCCGAGGCTCATCAGATCGTCATCCAGCCTTGGGACCGGGGCGTCCTGGGTGCCATCGAGAAGGCGATCCTCAAGAGCGACATAGGTCTCGTTCCCAACGTGGACGGATCGTCTGTTCGCCTTAACATCCCGCCCTTGACCGAGGAGCGCCGCAAGGACCTGGCCAAGCAGATCCACCGGCGGATGGAAGAGGCGCGGATCGAGATCCGAGGTCTTCGCCGCGAGAACGCGGACCAGCTCAAGAAGGAAGAGCACGCCGGCACCGTTGGCGCCGACGAGTCTCGCCGGGAGTTGGAGCAGCTCCAACGCATCACCGATCAACACATCCTCGATGTGGACCGAGTCGGTGCGGCCAAGGAGTTGGAGATCATGGAGGTCTAGTGACCGGTCGGATTTATCGTCCGACGGACTCCCCGGCGCTCGTCCACCGCGAGCCAGATCAGGCGGCCGATCGGGGACTCTCCGTGTCGCCCGACGCCGCGCCGACGGAGCCTTTCAGCGTTCCATACGCTGAGTTGCCCCGCCACATCGCCATCATCATGGATGGCAACCGGCGCTGGGCGAAGGCGCGTGGCCTGGCGGAGATGGACGGCCATGTCGCGGGCGTTGAGGCGATCCGCGAGGTCATCCGGCACGCCGTTCGGCGCGGAGTGGAAGTCCTTTCGCTGTATGCGTTCAGCCGCGAGAACTGGGCTCGCTCGGACGACGAGGTCGGGGGCCTATTCTTCCTGCTTGAGAAGGTCATCCGCAATGAGACCGACGAGTTGAAGGCCCAAGGCGCCCGGGTTCGACTCCTGGGTCGTATGGACGAGCTGCCCCCGGAGACCCGATGGTCGATCCAACAGGCGCTCGATGCGACGGCTGGGGGACGGCGCCTGCAACTCAACATCGCTTTCAACTACTCGGGTAGGACTGAGTTGGTAGATGCGGCTCGCCAGCTCGTGGCCCGCGGCCTCCGGCCGGACGAGATTGACGAGGACGTCCTGACCGAGTCTCTCTACACAACTGGCCTGCCGGACCCCGACATGGTCATACGTACGGGCGGCGAGCGGCGGCTCTCGAATTTCTTGATCTGGCAGGCTGCATACGCCGAGATCTACTTCTGCCCGATCCTCTGGCCCGATTTTGGCCCGGCCGCCCTGGACGAGGCGATCATCGAGTTCGCCGGGCGCCAGCGCCGGTTCGGGCGCTAACGCCCGATGCGTCAGAGGGCGCTCAGCGCCGCAATCTTCGTTCCGCCGCTTCTGGTTGTCCTGGTAATCGGCGAGCCCTGGTTCGGGGCGCTGATCGCGGTGTTTGTGGCCGTGGCCGCTCGCGAGGCCGCACGCCTCGTTCGAGGCGCCGGGTATCCGGCGGTCGTGGTGTTGGCCGTGGCCGGCGCGCTGGCCGTGGCCGCGGACATGGCCTCACCGGAACCACTCCGCCCGTACGCGGATCTGCTGGTTGCTGCCACGCTAATTGCGGCCGGCGTCGCCGCGTTCGTGGAGAAAGACACGAGGGTTGGCTTAGCGGCCTGGGTCGGAACAGCCTTCACAGCCGTTTACGTGGGCATGCTCGGGTCACTGGTCAGGTTGGGTGAGGTCGCGCCGCCCCTTGCGTCAAGCGCCCCGGTCGCCCAGCTCGGCGCCGGACGCGGCTGGATCCTGCTGATCATCCTGATCGTCTGGTCGTTCGACACGGGCGCGTACGGCGTCGGCATCGCCCTCGGCAAGCGCAAGTTCCTCGCCCACATCTCCCCGTCGAAGAGCTACTGGGGCCTCCTTGGGGGCGTGACCGCGTCTACTGCCGTGGCCGTGGCCGGGCTCTGGGCTCTGGGCCAACCCGCGGTCCTGGGGCTTGTCCTTGGGCCGTTGAGCGGCCTCGCGGCTCAGGCTGGTGACCTGGCCGAGTCGATGTTGAAGCGCGCTGCGGGCGCCAAGGACTCTGGCGGGCTGATCCCGGGGCACGGCGGCATACTGGACCGCGTGGACTCTTTCATTTTCGCGGCGCCCGTAGCCGCTCTCTTCGTGACGGCCTTGGTTCGCTGAGATGATGGCCTCGGCGGGACACAGTGGCGGCGGCAAGG
>JAYVMQ010000172.1:0-20552 GCA_043758855.1 Chloroflexota bacterium | reverse complement strand
CTTGTTGATCCTCAGCCAGGATGTTGACGGCGTAGCGGCCGGACGCGCGGAGGACGGGCGCGATGCGGCGGCCATGGTCGAACGCAACGAGGACGAGGGGTGGGCGCAGCGAGACGGAGGTGAACGAGTTCACGGTGGTGCCCCAAGGTCGGTCGCCGTCCCAGGTGGTAACTACGGCCACGCCAGTGGCAAAGCGGCGTAGAACCGCTCGGTAGGTGTCCGCGTCGAGGTCGTCCACGAGAGGCAGTCTAGGCAGTCGGGCGGGCGGGGCCGACGTGTCGGGTCGGCGGTATCCGGTGGTGAGACGCGGCGGGCGAGACGCGCCTGACCGCGCCGAACGGGCGGTCGGCCGCACACACAGAAACGCGGCCCGGGAGCGAACTAACCTCGTTTCGGACCTGTGACCTGGCGGCGCCGGCTACTCGCCGGGCACCGCGGGAACTACTGCCTGATGACGACCGTGCCGCCGATCATGTCGTGCCAGCCGCGCTTGCGCGCATCGAAGGCGACCCAGATCACACCGATCAGAAGCGCAGCGAAGGCGACGATCAGGCCGATGTAGCGCAGGATCGCGTTGCCCCAGGTCAGCTTGCCACCGTCGGCATCGAATACGAGACCGCCCCAATCTCGCACTCACTTCGGTGTGACTAGCCGCCGGAGCCGACCGCGCCGGCCGACCCGGTTGGCGGCGTGTAGCCCTCGGGAAGCTTTGGCGTGAAGCGGAAGCCGCCGGCCACGCCGGGCTCGGTCAGCTCGTGCGGAGCAAGGAGCTGATCCAGATCCTCGGCGGTGAAGATGCCACGCTCGAGGACGATCTCACGGATCGTCCGACTCTCGCGGACGGCCTGCTTGGAGATGTCCGCGGCCAGAGCGTAGCCGAGGTATGGCGCCAGCGGCGTGGACAGCGCCGAGGATCTCTCCATCAGGTCGCGGGCGCGGTCACGGTTAGCCTCGATACCGACCACGCAGAATTCGCCGAAGGCGCGGCTCATGTTTGTAAGGATCGTGAGGCTCTCGAGAGCGGTATGGGCGATCACCGGCATCATCACGTTCAGCTCGAGCTGGCCGGCGGAGACCGCCCAAGCGATGGTCGTGTCGTTGCCGATGACGCGGAAGCAGACCATCGAGAGACATTCGGCCATGACCGGATTCACTTTGCCCGGCATGATCGAACTGCCCGGCTGGACGGCCGGCAGAGTGATCTCGGCGAAGCCGGTCGCGGGGCCCGACGACATCAGCCGGAGGTCTTCGCTGACCTTGATCAGATCTACGGCGATGCCGCGCAGGGCGGCCGAGACTTCGAGCATGGGGCGCATCGACTGGGTCGCCTGGACGAGGTGCCGGGCGCCGCGGAGGCGATGCCCGGTCTGCTCGGCGAGATACGTGACCACGAGGGCGATGTACTCGGGCTCGGCGTTAAGGCCGGTGCCGACGGCGGTGGCGCCGATGTTCTGCTCTTCGATTGAGGCGGCGGCAGTCTGCAGGCGCTCCAGTCCGCGGCGCAGCGTCAGGGCGTAGGCGGCGAACTCCTGGCCGAGTCGAATCGGGACGGCATCCTGCATGTGCGTCCGGCCTGACTTGATGACGTCGTCGAACTCCTTGGCCTTGGCCTCCAAGGCGCCGATTAGCTCCTCGGCGGCGGGGACGTAGTCGCGAATCAGGTCCAGCGTGGCGATACGCATCGACGTCGGAAAGACGTCGTTAGTCGATTGGGCCATGTTTACGTGGTCGTTCGGGGAGACGACGGTGTAGTCGCCGCGCGCCCCCGAGCCGACGCCGCCGGCGTGGAGCAGTTCGATGGCGCGGTTCGCGAGGACCTCGTTGGCGTTCATGTTGTGGCTGGTGCCGGCACCGGCCTGGAACGGATCGATTCGGAAGTTGTCGATCAGCTGGGCCTGCTTAGCGGCCCGGGCGGCTTCAAAGCCGGCCCGCATGGGGTCCGACCGACCAGGCGCTGCGGTCGCGCCATCCTGGTCGTCGGCCACGGCGGCGGACGAAAGAATCTCGTCCGCGGCTTCGACGATGGCGTTGCCGAGCCCCTTGGGCAGTCGGCCCGTAGTCATGTTGGCTCGAGCCGCAGCCTTCTTGACCTGGACGATGGCCCGGACCAGGGCCGGGTGCGGGAGGGCGCCGGAAATCGGGAAGTTATGGATGCCGCGGGCCGTCTGCACGCCGTAGTAGGCGCCGTCCGGAACCTCGAGGTAGCCGAGTGGGTCCTTCTCGATCCGGAAGCCCCGGCGAGGCGTCGGGGGAGTGGCAGGGTTCGTGGACATGGCGCTGGTGACTCCTCGCTCGAAGAGGTGGCCGCCTGGGGCGACCTGGGGCGCCGGCGTGCCGTTGCTCGGTCGCGGGGATTCTATCGCCGCCACGGCCATTTGAGTCCTCCGCCGTGCGACAGGCCGAAATCAGACCCGTCGGTCGCGTATATTCGGCGCACGGATCGCCCGACACGCCGGGCGTCCGGCAACGCGGCCGCAGGGCGATCATCGAGGTGCGGCACCCCGACCCCCTTTCGTTTCGGCCGCAAACGTCGGAGGAGGCCCCGGATGAATCAGCAGGCGCCCAGGTCCCGCGAAGAAATCATTATGCAGGATGTCCACGACCTGCATCGCCTGGGGTATGCCCAAGAACTTTTCCGGACGATGGGCGGGTTCTCCAACTTCGCCATCAGTTTCTCGATCATCTCGATCCTCACCGGCGCCGTCATCCTGTTCGACTACGGCCTGGCCTGGGGCGGCCCCGCCGCAAGCACCCTCGGCTGGCCGCTCGTCTCTGTCTTCACCCTGTTGATCGCCGCCTCGATGGCGGAGATCGCCTCCGCCTATCCCACGGCCGGCGGGCTGTACTACTGGTCGAGCCGGATGAAGAACAAGGACTGGGGCTGGTGGACGGCCTGGTTCAACCTCGCCGGCCAGATCGCCATCGTCGCCGGCATCGATTTCGCGGCCGCCAGCTTTGTCAACTCGTCCATCGTCACGCCGATCCTGGCGAACTTCGGTATCGCTTATGGCAACGGCTCAGCGATCTTCGGTTCGTCGCTGATGAGTGGCCAGCTCCTGACTATGGCCGTCCTCCTGGGCATCCAGCTTGCCCTGAACGTGGCCGGCATCAAGATCGTGGCCAAGCTCAACGACGCCTCGGTGTGGTGGCACATCGGCACGGTGGCCGTGATCGTGGGTGCGCTCCTCCTGATCACTTCGGGCAAGGCTCACGCCGACATCAGCCCCTTCGCGGTCGGGCCGCTCGATACGACGAGCGCTGCCTCGCCGTTTGGGTTCAACCTCGGACCAGCCGTCGGCTACGCAGTCCCGATCGCGTTCCTCTTCTCGCTCCTGCAGGCGCAGTGGACATACACCGGCTACGACGCTTCGGCCCATGTAGCAGAGGAGACCGTGGGTGCACGACTATCGAGCGCCTGGGGTGTCTTCATTTCGGTCGCAGTCTCGGCAGTCGTCGGCTACATCGTTCTCTTCGGCCTGGTGACGCATCTGCCGCCGCTCGAGCAGATCATGAACTGCGATCCCACGAAGCAGAGCCTCTGCAGCGCCTACTACGGCGGCAACCCAGTTGTCTTCACCACGCTCAGCTACAACCTGGGCCAACTCGGTGACGTCCTAGGAGCGGCGATCGCCGTGGCCATGAGCCTGTGCGGTCTGGCGTCCGTTGCGGCGGCCGGCCGCATGCTCTTCGCCTTCAGCCGCGATCACGGGGTACCCGGATCGCCCTGGCTTCGCAAGGTCTCTCATCGCTACCGGACGCCGGCCAACGCGACTGTCGCCATCGTCGTCTTCAGCTACCTGCTCACTAACGCGGCCTTTATCGCCGGTGGCGGCACGGCCATCGCGATCGTGACCGCAATCAGCACCATCGCCCTGTACTGGGCCTACGGCATCCCGATCCTCCTGGGCATCTTCGGCAAGCAGGAATGGCGAGATCACGCGGTCTGGAAGCTGGGCCGTTACTCGAAGCCGATTGGCCTGGTGGCCGTCGCCTGGATCATCGTGATCTCCGTTCTGTTCCTGTGGCCCACCTCCGGCAACCCGTGGACGCTGATCGCCTACCTAGTTTTCCTGGGGGCCCTCGTCGTCTACTACTTCGCCTGGGCCCGCAATCGATTCAAGGGGCCCATCGTGGAGGTTGGCGAAGTGGAGCTGACTGAGATCGAGCGGGAGTTCGAGCACGCGGCCGAGGAACTAACGGGCGCCTAGCTGCCGGGAGCCTGAACCAGAGGGCGTCTGAGCCAGAGTCTGCCTACTGGCTCTTGAACTCGCCGAAGTAGTCCTTGAGCTGCCCGGGGCCATCCATGCCCACGAACACAACGCGATTGCCGATGGAGGCAACGCCGCTGGTCCGCAGTCCGCGGAACAGGAACGCGTCGGCGGGAGGTCGCTGCCAGGCTTTGCCATCGCCGCTGCTCCAGGCAATCCAGTTATCGGTCGCCTTGGCCGGTGCGTCGAGGACCAAGATCTCGCCGTTGACGACGGCCGTTTCGCCGTCGGCCGTCGTCAATCCGGTCGACTGCCAGACCACGCCGGACGACGACCAGTACCAGCTGACCTTGGCCTGCACCGGCGCCGGGGTGGGAGTGATCTTGGGAACGGCCGTAGCCTTGGGCGTGGCGTTGGGTTTGGCGGAGCCTCCAGCCCTGGCCGAAGGAACTGGAGAAGCCGTCGCTGAGGCGTTCGTCGGCGTGACGGCCACGGCCGAGGCGACCAGCCCGTCGCCCTGGCCAAAGAGCTGGGTTATGTTGGCCGGCAGGTGCCAGTCGGCCCGCATGGTCCAGGTTCGTCCGTCAGGCGAGGTCCAGGCTGTCGATACTCCCGCCCGCGCAGGGTCGGAGCCCACGGCCACGAAACCGTAGCGGTAGGAGGCCACGGTTAGGGGGAAGCCGCTGGCCACGGAGATGGACCCGGCCTGCCAGGTTTCTCCGTCGGTGGAGTAGAGGATCGGCGATCCACCGACCACGTCGGACGAGGCCACGAAGCCGTTGGGTCCGGCCGCAATGGAGGAGATCTCCGGCGGCGCGTCGTCCAGGATCTGGGCTTGGTGCCAGTCCCCGGGCTTGGCCATGTGCCAGATGGTGCCGTTATCGCCCTTGTCGTTCGTGACGCGGCCAACGGCGATGATGCCCCCATGGCCGTCTGGAATCGCCTGCAGGACGACCGGCCGGCCGGTTGTGCCGGAAGCGGTGAGGGCGTCCGAATCGGCCTCCTGGGACCACAGGCTGTCGGGCGGTGCGCTCCATATGGATGTACCGACTGGGCCCGTGAGGAAGACCACGAAGCGATCCTTGGTGTTCACGACCGGGCCCAGGACGTCGTCCTTGGTGACGTCGGTAATCATGGGAGTGACTCCGGCGTGAAGAGTCAGGGCGAAGTTGGCCGGCGCCCCAGACTCCGATGCGGGCTTGCGGGTCACGCCCATCGTTACCGTCCCGGTCACGACGCTGAGGTTGCTGCCCGCGCGGCCGATCAAGACGATCCTGCTGCCCACGGCGGTCATTCGGGCCCGACTGAGCGGCGCGGAAGAGCTGGCGATCGGGACCCAGGTGCTGCCGTCCTCGGCGACCCAGACGGACTCAACCGCGGCCGGGGTCGGTGTGCTGGCGGGGACCGTTGGTCTGGCGTGGGATGCGCTCGCGCTGCTGCTCGGGGCGGCGGCTGTGGGTTTGGGGCTGGCGCTGGCTGGCGGGCTGGCGCTGGCGCTGGCCAAAACGGCGGCGCTGGGTGTGGCGGCGGCGCTGGCCAGGGCGGCGGCGCTGGCCAGGGCGACCGCACTGGCTGAGGCCGTCGGGCTACTGGCTGATGCCGGCGCTCCCCAGGCAAGGAATTTGCCGTTCACGGCGATCACGCCGTCCAGGGCCACGGTTGTATCTTCGGAAAAGGCCGTGGACTTGACCCAGGTGTTGCCGTCCGACGATGACCAGGAGGCGGCGAGGCCGGGCGCGGTATCGCTCGTGTCCGTGCCTACTACCACGACGTGGCCGTTCGCGCCGGCGATGCCGCGGGCGTCGAATCCATCCAGAGAGGTCGCTGCCTTGGCCCAATCGCGGCCGGTTGCCGAGTACCAGGCCGCTGAACCGCCACTCCGCGACGGACCGATACCGTTCCAGAGGCCCACGATGACAAAGCCGCCATCCCATGCGCTGACGGCCTTGAGCGTGTAGTTGGCCGCGTCAGGAAGAACATGTGGCGCCCATGTTCGGGCGTCGATGGAGAGCCATGCCACGCCGTTCCCGGCGGCGACTACCACCCCGGGCCGCGCCGCCACGCCGCCAATCATCTCCTGGCCTGAGGCGCTGTCCACCGACATCGAAGTCCACGTGCTGCCGTCACGCGAGTGCCAGGCCATCGCCACAACGTCGGTCGGGCTCGACCCAAGGCTGTTGCCGATGGCCACCAGGCCACCGCTGCCGTCATCGGAGATACCCTGCGCCACGAACCGGCGGTTGCCACCCACATCGAACGCTCCCGCTCCCGAACGCTGTGTCCAGGTGGCTCCGTCGGTGGAGGCCCAGACCGTGGTAGCGGTGGTGGTCGTGGAGCCGTTGGTCGTGAGCGCCGTGCCGAGCATGAGCATATCCGGGCCGTAGGTCGTGAAGTAGGGCCCGAAATCGATCTTGCTGGCGGGCGCCTTGACGGCCGCTTGCCAGGTGACGCCATAGATGCTGCCCGAGGCGCTCGGTACGGCCGGGTTGGTGGGCAGCGTTAAGAGGAGGGCCGCAACGACGGCGACGGTGGCTGCCACGCCCGCGAGGGCGAAGAGGCCTTTGAGCGTGGGCCGACGGAAGACTAGGCGGCGTAGATTAGCCGCCCGGAAGGCCTGACCCGAGACCTGCGGGCGATGGCTCCCAAAACCACTGACCAGGCTATGGCCCAGGGCGGCGCCGCTGGCCCTCAGTCCGGCCAGCGAGAAGCCAGGCCTCTTGGCTTGCCCTTCGCGGCGGAGTCGCGAACGAGGATGGGCGGCGGTGAGGCGGACACGCGGCTGGGCGGGCTCCCCCACGCGGTGGGCTTGTGAGCCCGGCCGTTCGCGGCGCGCCTGGTCAGATCGCTCCACACCTGCCTTGTTTGGCATTGCGATTCGATTGGTGTCCGCGGGTCGCTCGAGCGGCTCGTCTTCGAGTTCCGTCTGCTTGATGTCGCCGGGCTGGGCCTCAGCGTCGCGGTCGTTCATCGGGGTGTTGCCCACCTCTGTCGGTGCTCTTCTCTTCGGCCGGGCCCTTGCTCGGAGTCGGACCAGCCGGGCTCGGGAACCCAGCCGGACGCGGCGAAGACCCGAAGTTTGCCACGGATCGGCCCAATTGGGCGCGTTAGAGGTGCTGATGAGGCCCGTTTGGTGCGGTTAGGTGAGTTGTAGGCCAGAGTCCGAGCGCAGAGTTCGTCTGGCCCTCGTGGGCCACGCGCGCCACAATACCGGCCACGGGACCGCAGCTACGAGAGCCGCTGGCCCCAGCACTGCACAGGGAGGAACCGATGAGCGACGAGCATGGCGCCGGCAGCCGCGACGCGGAGGAGGCAGTTCCCAAGCAACTCGAGGAGTTGCGACAGATGGTCCGCGACGGCCGCATCGACACGGTAGTCGTGGCGCTGACGGACATGCAGGGCCGCCTCATGGGCAAGCGAGTCCAGGCGGAGGCGTTCCTCAAGGGTGTCGTGGATCACGGGATTCACTTCTGCACGTATTTGCTGGGTACGGACATGGAGATGAATACGCCGGACGGCTTCAAGCTCATGAACTGGGAAACGGGCTACGGCGACTGGATCGGGCGCCAGGACTGGGCCACGACGCGTGTCCTGCCTTGGCTCGAGGGGACCGCGATCGTGCTCTGCGACGCGGTGGACGGCGACGGTGTGGAGATACCGATCTCACCCCGCACGATGCTCAAGCGTCAGGCGGCGCGGGCGGCGGGGCTGGGCTACACCGTCAAAACCGGTACCGAATTCGAGTTCTACGTCCTCTCGGACACCTTCGAGGACCTGGCCGAGAAGGGCTACAGCGACATCGAGCGAGTCGGGTACTACAACGAGGACTACCACCTTCTCCAGGCGACCAAACTGGAGCCGCTGTATCGCCAGATTCGCAACCAGATGACGGCGGCACGAATCCCGATCGAGTTCAGCAAGGGTGAAGCGGCGCCGAGCCAGCACGAGATCAACATCCGCTACGACGAAGTGCTGGAGTCGGCCGATCGCAGCGTGCTGTTCAAGCACGGAGCAAAGGAGATCGCCTGGCTAAACGGCTACGGCCTGACGTTCATGGCCAAGCCATATGCCGATTGGACGGGTTCCTCCGGCCACCTCCATATCTCTTTATGGGGCAACAGCGGTGACAAGGCGCTCTTCTTCGATAAGGCGGTCGGCCAGCCATACGGCATGAGCGATACCATGCGCTGGTTCCTGGGCGGGATGATGGCCCTGCAGCGTGAGCTGGCGCTCTTCATCGCCCCGAACATCAACTCCTACAAGCGCTATGCGGTGGCAAGTTGGGCCCCCGTAAACGTAGTCTGGGGTCGCGACAACCGAACAACCGGCTTCCGAATTGTGGGTGACGGGGCAGGGCTGCATATCGAGAACCGCTTCCCCGGCGGCGATATGAACGCATATTTGGCCTACGCCGCGGAGGTGGGCGCGGGACTGTACGGCATCGAGAACAAGATTGAGCCGCCGACCGAGTATCGCGGGAATGGCTACGCGGCCACGGGCTGCGACCGTATGCCGCGGGCACTGTATGAGGCGGTCGATCTCCTCGAGCGCAGCAAGGCGGCCGTGGAGATCTTCGGCCAGGATGTGGTGGACCACTACCTCAACGCGGCCCGCGTCGAGCGCGACGCCTACGATGCGGCCGTCCACGCCTGGGACCGCGAGCGCTACCTGGAACGAGGCTAGCTGACCGCCACGTACCGCTTTGGCGCTACCTGGAACGCGGATGAACTGACCGCCACGTACCGCTTTGGCGCTACCTGGAACGCGGATGAACTGACCGCCACGTACCGCTTTGGCGCTACCTGGAACGAGGCTAGCCGACCGCCACGTACCGCTTTGGCGCTACCTGGACCTGCCTCCCCGCCTTCGCCCAGTAAACGAAGGGCGACCGTCGCCGACTTTCGCGCGGGGCTCGCTCAGCTGGGCGAGCCCTTGCGATTCGGGGCCAGGTATGTGGCCAAAGCCTCGGCCAGAGGCGTGAGTCGGCGCGGCAGCGCTGCCGTCAGGGGCCCCGTGTCCACCTGGGCCGACTGGACGATGAAGTCGATCGCGTCTGGCGTCATCGGCGGCGCCGGGAGCAGCGTCAGGGGACGCGCGGCCAGCTTCATCAGGCCGACGGGGGTGTGGAGTATCGGCCGCTGCCGTCCCAGTGCCCGCAGGGCCTCGCGGACCACGGCGTCCATCGTGAGTGTCTCCGGGCCGCCAACCTCGAACGTGGCGTTCTCTGCGGCCGGGGTCTCGAGCGCGTCGGCGACGAGCTTGCCCATGTCTTCGACGAAGACCGGAGCCACGAGCTGCCTGCCGTCGCCGATCTGTGGCACGAACGGCAGCCACTTGGCCATGCCAAGGAAGCGGTTGAGCGAACGATCGCCCGGGCCGTATATCCAGCTTGGGCGGAAAATGGTGTACGCGATGCCGGTGCCGCGGACGGCCTCCTCGGCGCGCCACTTGGCCCGGAACCAGTGGCGGGGCGCATCCGGGGCGGCGCCTGCTCCGGAGATGTAGACGAGGCGGCGGACGCCGGCAGAGGCAGCAGCTGTGACAAGCGCCGCAGTCCCAGCAGCATCCACGAGTTCAAAGGTGCGGCCGCGCCGCGGTGCCTCGATCGGGGAGTTGGGGAATGCCAGACTGATGGACAGCGTGTCGACCCCTGCCAGGGCCGTGGCGAGGCTGTCCGGCCGGGTCACGTCCGCGTGCCGGAACTCGAACGCCCCCTTGGCCGCGTCCCCCCGAGAGCCGATGGCCGGTGGCCGGTGCGACAGCACGATCACGCGATGGCCGCGCGAGGCCAGTTCGCGGGCGATCGCCCCGCCCACGAAGCCGGTCCCGCCGGCCACGGCCACGATTGTCGACCCAGATGTCACGGTTCGCCTCCTGGCGGCCGCCGAACGCTCAAGCAGCCGGGGTCAGCATATGCCCCAGGTGGAAGCCCCGCGTTCGAATGTCAAACGCCGGACCCAGCCTACGGCGCCCCCGCAGGTGCTTACTCCCCCTCCGAGTAAGCTAGCAGAGACACGAAGCGGCCCCCCCTAGCCAGGGCCGGACGAGCGGAGGCGCGAGCATGCGGCTGAACGAGAAGGTCTCGATCATCACCGGTGCCGGCGGCGGGATGGGTCGCGTGGCCGCTCTTCGTTTCGCTGCCGAGGGCTCCAAGGTCGTCGCCGCCGACAATCAGCCCGACGCCGTCGAGGAGACCGTCCGCCAGATTCGCGCCAACGGCGGTGAGGCCACCGCGATCGCCGTTGACGTCTCGGTCGAGGCCGACGCAAAGGCCATGGTCGAGGCTGCGATCGGGAAGTTCGGCCGCCTCGACGTCCTATACAACAACGCCGGGATCATGCCCGAGGCGGACCATTCGGTCGTGGACACGCCGGTCGAGATCTGGGATCAGGTCATGGCCGTCAACGTCCGGGGTGTTTATCTGGCCTGTAAATACGCCATCCCGCGGATGCTCGAGAACAAGCGAGGTTCGATAATTAACGTCTCGAGCTTCGTCGCGGTGCTCGGTTGCTCTGTCCCACAGGACGCCTACACGGCCTCGAAGGGTGCCATCCTGGCGCTGACGCGGTCACTCGCGGTCCAGTTCGCTCCGAATGGGATCCGAACCAATGCCATTCTGCCCGGTCCGGTCGAAACGCCGCTCCTGATGGAGTGGCTGATCAAGGATGAACAGGCGAAGAAGATCCGCCTCGCCCGAAACCCGAGCGGCCGATTCGGCAAGCCGGATGAAATTGTGTCGATGGCGGTCTATCTGGCCTCCGATGAGTCGGCCTGGACCAACGGAGCGTCGCTGGTAATAGACGGCGGCATCAGCGTCAACTACTTCTAGAAACGACGAGCGGGCTGATCCGGGCAGGACGAGCACAGGAGAGTTTGTGACAACTGAGGCAGAGGCGGGCGACCTCGCGATCGGGCTGGACGTCGGCGGGAGCGGCATCAAGGGCGCAGTCGTCGATGTGATCACCGGCCAGCTCGTGGGCGATCGGCTGCGCGTGCCGACGCCACGGCCGTCGGTGCCGCGCGAGGTGGTAGCGGTCATCGATGGGCTCGTCCAGCGGCTGGTGGCGCCGTGGGGTCCGAGCGAGGGCGACGCATTCCCCGTGGGCGTCGGGATTCCGGCGGCCATCCGCAACGGGACGACGCTGACGGCCGCAAACATTGATTCGGCCTGGATCGGCTTCCCGGCCGAGCGCGAAATGGTCCGGGCGATGCGCCGAACCGTGGTCGTCGGCAACGACGCCGACGTGGCCGGCTTGGCCGAGATGCGTTTCGGCGCGGGCCGCGATCAGGCGGGCCTGGTCATGATGCTGACTATCGGTACCGGCATTGGATCGGCTCTGTTCATCGACGGCCGGCTGGTTCCCAATACCGAGTTGGGCCATCTTCAGATTAGAGGCCGCGATGCCGAGGAGCGCGTTGCGGAGTCAGCGCGGGACCGGCTCGCGCTGAACTGGCGGGACTGGGCGGCGGGCTTCGACGACTACCTGCACGTTCTTGAGCGTCTCTTCTGGCCCGACCTATTCATCTTCGGCGGCGGCGCATCCAAGCGGGCCGACAACTACCTGGCGTACCTGACCGTCAAGACGCCGATCGCCATCGCCACCTTCCGGAATAACGCGGGGATCGTCGGTGGGGCGCTGATCGCCCACGAGCGGCGGTAGCGCGAGGCCGACCGGTCGCCGATCGGGCCGCCGATCGGGCCGCGGGCGAGCCGATCGCATGGCCCGAGCCGACCGGGCCGTGATCGCCTCCTGAGCGTCTGGCTACGCCTTCGGGTCGATCCCCCGAAGCTCTTTGAGGCGCGGGACGCTGCCCGAGACCACGAGGGTCTCGCCCGTCCGGAGGACCCGATGCGCCGGTGGATTCGGCTCGTAGCTCTTCTCGCCCGTGACGATGGCGAGCACGAATACGCCGGTGTCGCGAAGTGAGCCCACCGTGGCGCCCCCCAGAGAGCCGCCGGCGAGGACCTCGATTTCTTCCATAGAGAAGGCCAGCTCGCCGTGGGAGAGGGCGGCATCGATGAAGTCGACGACGCGGGGCCGGATCGCCAGCTCGGCCAGCCGATGGCCAGCCATGGTGTAAGGCGAGACGACCCGATTGGCGCCCGCCTGCATGAGCCGGCCTTCCGAGTCGGTCGAGTTGGCTCGGGCGACGACGAAGAGTTTGGGGTTGAGCGCCCGGGCCGACAGGATCACGTATACGTTGTGGGCGTCCGAGTCGATCGTCGTGATCAGCCCCGTCGCCCGTTCGATCCCAGCCGCTTTGAGAGTCACTTCTTCAGTCGCGTCACCTTCGACCTCGAGGAATCCTTCGCGCCGGGCTCGAGCCAGAGACTCGGGCAGGATGTCGATGACGACGACCTTCCGTCCCGCGTGGACCAGCTCGCGTGCAACCGTCAGCCCGACCCGGCCGAAGCCGCACAGGATGTAGTGGCCCGACAGCTTGTTGACCGCGTCTGCCATCCGTTTAGCCTCCCGTCGTCCGCTGGTCGCCTCTACAACAAGGTACTCCGCCACGATCCCGACCGACCCGAAGATCAGCCCGACACCGGCCAGGGAGAGGATCATGGTCCACACCCGACCGGCGTCGTCGAGGGTGTTGACCTCCTTGAAGCCGACGGTCGTGAGTGTGATTACAGTCATGTACAGGGCGTCGAGCAGCCGCCAGCCAGGATCAAGGATCATGTAGCCGGTGGTGCCGATCGCCATCGCGCCTAGGACCACGCCCAGCCAGATGCGGACATGGGTCGCGGTTATTCCGGCCGGCGCGGCGAGGGCCGGCCAGGTGGCGTGTGGGGCCCTAGCCTCGTTGGACGAGACGGGATTCGCGTCGCGGCCCCTTGCTGGGACAGGCCCGCCCGATTCGCCCACCAGATCACCTCATTCTCGGCAGATGGCGCCCCGATTCTAGCTGGGGCGGAGGGCGGCCGGAGCGGCTCAAAGGCGGCCTCAGGGCGGGAAGTCGCCCAGGGCGGAGCGGCTCAAAGGCGGCCTCAGGGCGGGAAGTCGCCCAGGGCGGAGACGTCCGGCCCGAAGTTCTCCAATGAACATCACGATGACCTTGAGTAATGCCTGGCCGCCCTCGGGCATTGGCGATCGCCTATATCAGGCCATTCCGGCCCAGTTTCACCCCGAATCGAGACCATCGGGTCACATGCGGGCCGCTTCTGGTTGCCTTTTGAGGTCGGAGCGCCACCGCCTCCTGGTTTGGATGCTCGTAGACGGCGCGACCTCTGCCCAATGTCGCCCTGATGTGCAATCGGCAGGAACCACAGGCCGCGGAGATCGCCCAGCGGTTGTGCCAACCAATTCCGGACCTCGACCTGCCGCTGTGGAAACGCGGCTCCGAACGTTGCAGAGTGTCGTTCCACGAGGTGTCGGTGGGTACTCATCTCGGGGAGAACCAGGACTACGCCGACGGCGCGAGGCTGCCAGCCCCGGTCGCGCGCCATCAACCCAGGCAGCAATCGCCGTTTGCGGTCCAGGGCGGCGAGCATCGCCTGCAAATCCCAGAGCCGAGTCTTCGTCTCCACGATGAGCAAGGCCTGAGACGCAGCCCGCCACGCAAGCAGATCGGCCGAACCGCGCTCGCCGAAATGGTTGAACGAACACTCGGACACGACTTCCCAGCCCACCAGGCCGAGGGTGGTGGCCACCTCTTCGACCATGGACGCATGGAGACGATCGCGCAGGCCTTGCAGCTCGGGAGCGCGCCAGCCGAGCGTCACGATCGAAGGCATCGACATCGCGCCGCTTATGGCGCGCATGACGCCGACTGTCATGCAATCGACTATTCCGTGCTCAGGCCGGGATATGGTCCCGCGGCTGACGCCCGCGCGGTCGGCCACGTCCTCCTGGGACAGATTCCGGGACAGACGGAGGCTCTGAACCATTCGCCCGAGTTGGACATCGTCTCTCACCGATGGAGGATGGCACCAGGTGATTGGCGGCCGATTACGCGGCGATTGGCGGCCGATTACGCGACTATTATCGGAGCGACACGCCGCCCAGCCCAGCCCGGCCGGCGCCCAGCCCGGACACCGACGCACAACGAGGTGCCACGAATGACCGCCCAGCCGCCCACCGAAAAGTCCGCACGACCGGCCACACCCCCGGCCCCAGCCCCCACACCCCCGGCCCCAGCCCCCACGCTAAAGATGCTGATCGGTGGCGAGCAGGTCGCGGCCGCCGACGGCGGTACCTTCGACGTCGTGAGCCCCGTGACCGGCCAGGTGATCGCCCGCGTGCCGAAGGGCGGCCCAGAGGACGTGGATCGCGCGGTCGCGGCGGCCCAACGAGCCTTCAACGGCGAGTGGCACACCTGGAGCCAGACTCGCCGCGGCCAGGCGCTGCACCGCCTCGCGGCTCTGACGCGTGACCACCTCGAGGAACTTGCGGCGCTCGAGAGCCGCAACATGGGCAAGCCCATTTCCTCAGCGCGGTGGGAGATCGGCGCCGTGGCCGACGTCCTCGACTACCACGCCGGCGCCGCCAACAAACTGATGGGCGAGACGATCCCCGTCTCCAAGCCCGGCTTCGACTTCACCCTGCGCGAGCCGATCGGCGTCGTGGGGCTGATCGTGCCCTGGAACTTCCCGCTCATGCTGGCCAGTTGGAAGATAGGCCCCGCCCTGGCCGCGGGCAACACCGCCATCCTGAAGCCGGCCTCATACACCCCTCTGACCGCGCTCCGCTTCGCCGAACTGGCCCTGGAGGCGGGCATCCCCGCGGGCGTGCTAAATGTGGTGACCGGACCCGGCGCCACTGCGGGCGCGGCGATCGCCGCTCATCCCGGGATCGGCAAAGTTGCCTTCACCGGCCAGACCGCCACGGGCCGGGAGATCATGCGAGCAGCGGCGAGCAACATCAAAAAGGTCAGCCTGGAACTGGGCGGCAAGAGCCCCAACATCGTCTTTGCCGACGCGGACATCGAACGCTTCGCGGCCGAGTCGCCCTACTCCGTCTTCGACAACTGCGGCCAGGACTGCTGCGCCCGCTCCCGAATTCTCGTTGAGCGCTCCGTCCACGACCGCGTGGTCGAACTCTTCGCGGCTGCCACGCTCAAGGTCAAGGTTGGCGATCCGGCCGATCCGGCCACCGAAGTCGGCACGATGGTCAGCCTCCGGCAGCGCGCAACGGTGCTCGACTTCATTCGGATTGGGCGGGCGGAGGGCGCGCGGGTGGTTGTCGGCGGCGGGGTCCCCGCTGGACTGGCGTATGCGCAGGGCGCCTACATCGAACCGACAGTTTTCGAAAACGTTCGCTCGGACATGCGGATCGCCCAGGAGGAGATCTTCGGGCCGGTCGTCGTCGTGATCCCTTTCGACACCGAAGAGGAGGCGGTCCGGCTGGCCAACGACACGCCCTACGGCCTATCGGGCTCGATTTGGACCCGCGACATCGGGAAGGCGATCAGGACGGCGAAGGGCGTCCGCTCGGGCGTGATTTCGATCAACTGCAACTCGAGTGTTCACGCCGAGGCGCCGTTCGGTGGCTACAAGATGTCCGGTGTGGGCCGCGAGAACGGAATGCACGCCTACGAGGCCTACACCCAGATCAAGAACGTCTACGTCGATCTCAGCTAATGCGTTGGCGCGCGGCTGCGCGTCGGGCCATCAGGTAGCCACGCTCAGGCGGCTACCGGGACTCCTAGCCACAACGAGGAACCATCGTTGCTCACGACCACGATGCCGGTCGGGCCTAGAGCTAACTGCTGGTTGGCCCAAATCTGCATCACCGTCTGATCTGGGATGTCGCCCGTCTGAGTCAACTCGGTCAGGGTCAGATCGTCTTGGAAGGCCAGGATCGGGGCGGGTTTGGTTTCGTCGGTCGAATTCGAGAGGACTAGACCCCTGCGCCCATTGGTCACGATCAGGGCACTGGCGATGTCGAGCGAGGCCGGGATAGATATCGACTTCCAGTTGCGCCCATCCGTCGAGGTCCAAGAAGAACTCACCGTGGGCCCGCCGATCCCGTCGGAGCTCGATTGGGTTGCGAGCAGCGCGGTGTCATTGAGGCGGCGGACACTCATCGACACCTGGGCCGCGGTCGTGGTGCCCGATAGAACATCACGCGACCATGTCTTGGCATCCGCCGACCACCACAGCGACCCAGTCAGCGGATTTGGGTAGCCTCCGCAACCTTGGGCAGCTCCGAGAGTCGTGCCCGCCAACACGAAACCGCCAGAGAAGGCGGCCCCGCTTTCGACGGCATCGACGCCCTTGAACGCGGCGGCGGTCATGTCCACGTGCTTCCAGTTCGCTCCGTCGAACGAGATCCAGGCCGGGTTCTTGCCTTCAACCGTGTTCCCGATGGCGATGTAGCCGGCAGGACCGCCTTCGATATCAACCGCAGCCACGCTGAAGACGGCGGCCTGTCGCCACGTGATGCCGTCAGTCGACAGCCAGACGAGCGCCACGTTGGGCGGGCCGCTGCATGTCCCAGGGACGAACGTTGCCACAGCCAGCAGCCCGGCGGGTCCCTCGACCACGCCGGAGATGTATACCGGATAGCCATATGTCAGCCGAACGCCGCTGGTCCACTGCATGCCGTCGGGCGATGAGTACGTCTGGATCTCGGTAACCGCGGCGCCGCCGTTTGGGCTATCTCGGACTTCGTCGAAGGCGACGTAGCCACGGCTCCATCCGAAGACGCTCCAGCTGTGACCGAGGTCGCCCGGGCTGGCTTGAGCCTCGGCGAACACCGGCGGTGCGGACACCTGGGTCCACTCGATCGAGGTCCAGCGGCCTGTCGGCACCGGTCCGAGGCTGGCGAGCGTGACGGGCGTGTGGCTCTGCGTTGCCGCGTCCGTGGGCTGAGGAAACGTAGCCGACGCAGACGGATTCGGTACAGCGATGCTGCTCGGGACCGATGGCTGCGGCGCGCTCCGGTTGGTTGCCGGCGTGGCCGTCGCGGCGGTGCACGCGGCAGCAACCATGCCCACAAGTGCAATTGCCACGACCGCCAAGGACCGACCGCTGACCCTCTGAGCCCTCTGGTTCATCTCTTCCCCCTGTTACGAATGTCCGAGCCGACGCCAGTCAGACGGCGACCCACCTACTGTCGTGATGTTCGAGCAGCCGCAATCGGTGGGCCGATTCGCGGGCTACTTGTACACCTGCCAGAAATAGCCGTAGGAGACGAAGGCCACGCTCAACCCGATTAAGACCTTCTCCAGGTTGCCGAATCGATCCTTGAGCGCGACCGCCACAAGGGCGAAGAGGAAGGGCACGAAGTCCATCGCGTAGCGGTAGCCGTACGTGCCCGCGCCACCGCCGCCGTAGTAGAGGAAGACCGGGATGGCGGTCAGGATCACCGACGCCCAAAGGATCTGGTTGAGCTGATCGCGGAAGCGCGCGGCGAAGGCAATCAGCAAGGCCGGGGTAGTGAGCAATATCGAGTGGCCCAGATTGCTGGGCACCAGCCACGGAAACGCCTCTCGCACAGTGAAGCCGCCGCCCAGGAAGAGGGCCACGTTGCCGGGGAGGTGGTCGAGTGAGAAGAGGCCCTGATCGCGTAGTCGCGCGAGCGGCCCCGTGATCCAGGCGATGCCATAGCCCGTCTCCGTTGGCGAGCCGAACCGGACGAAGTCCCAAGCCGCGGTAACGGCGATGGCACCCAGCAGCGGCACGGCCAGGGCCACGGCCGTCCGGACACGGTTTTTGGACTCGGCGAGCGTCGCCAGCCCGAAAGGCACAGCCGCGAGGATCAGCGTCGGCCGCGCCAGCGCGGCCAGCCCGATCAGCAGGGCGATGAGCCACGCACGACGACGGTCGTGCCATTCGATCAGCAGAAGGAACGTCAGCAGGACGGCTTCCAGATGGGCCAGGTAGTAGAAGTTTCCCTCAATGGTCAGAGTGAATAGCAGCGTCCCAAAAGCACCAAGGGAGGCCAGCCACCACGTCGCCGATCCTCCGGGCCCATAGCGGCGAGCAACCGGCAGGGCCAGCCAGCCGGCAGACATCCCGATAGCGGCCGACACGATCCAGCGCGAGAAGGGCCAAAGGAACTCGAATGGCACGAGGGGCAGATAGGGCACGGTGGGCAGCAGACTCATGGCCTGATACTGCCGACCGTCGATCGTAACGATGTCGTTGATCGTGGTCAGAGACGACAGATCGACGCGACCCACGAACATGTCCGTGGCCAGGATCATCATGTGATCCGGGCCCCAGTCAGAGGCCTGACTGCGCACCACCGTGGCGACGCCATAGATCGCGGCCACGAGTACCAGCCAAACGATGGCACCACGGTCGTTGCGTAGTTGGGCCGCACGGAGGCGGACCCACTTCAGAGCCCTCACGGGTAAGCCCCTTGTGTCGGCGGATTAGACATCGGCGCCAGCGGCAGCGATCGTAGCATCGGTGGGGCCGCGGAAGGCCCTGGCTCGGATGGGGGTCCGCGTCAATGCGGTCGGTTACGGTAGGCTATCGGCGTGCCAGAGAAGAAGCCGAAGCCGGCCGCCGCTAAGCCGGCCGCCGCTAAGCCTGCCGTCGTTAAAGCCGCCTCGGCCCAGAATGCGGGCGCCGGGCCCGCGGCCGCGGGCGCGGCCGGAGCAGGGGCCGGAGTTGGGGACGCGAAGGCAGACGCTACGCGCCGTCGCGTTGTCGTGGTTATGCCCGCCTACAACGCCGCCAAGACGCTGGAGCGGACGTACCGCGACATCCCACACGAGATCGTCTCGAAGATAATCCTGGTGGATGACGTCTCCAAGGACGACACCGTCGCCGTGGCCAGGCATCTCGGACTGGACGTGATAATTCATCGCCAGAACCTGGGATACGGTGGCAACCAGAAGACGTGCTACGACGCCGCCCTGGAGGCCGGGGCAGACGCAGTCGTGATGCTCCATCCCGACTACCAGTACGACGCCACTCGCATCCCCGCCCTCGTTGCGCCGATCCTCGCCGACGAGAAGGACATGATGCTGGGCAGCCGGTTTCTGGGCGATCCGCTCGCGGGCGGCATGCCGCGTTGGAAGTACGTCAGCAACCGCTTCCTGACCACTGCCGAGAACATCGCCTTCGGTCTGCACTTGTCCGAGTACCACACCGGCTTCCGAGCTTATAGCCGCCACCTGCTCGAGACGATCCCATATCGCCTTAACAGCAACGACTTCGTGTTCGACCAGGAATTCGTGGCCCAGGCGGTGGCGTGCAAGATGCGGATCGGCGAGATTGCCGTTCCCACCCGCTACTTCCAAGAAGCGAGTTCCGTCGGCTTCCGCCGGAGCGTCGTCTACGGACTTTCGACACTCAAGGTTGTGCTCCGGTTTGTCCTTCATAGACTGCGCGTCCGCCGCTCGCGCAAGCTGGCCGGCCGAAAGCCGACGAGTCAGTGAGGAGCCTGACCACGAGTCTGGCTCGCAGCGGCATCGGGATCCTGATTTCACTTGTTTTCGTCTACCTCGCCTTGCGCGGGGTTGACCTCGGCCAGACCGCCAACCTCATGAGCAGCGCCAGGCTGCCGTGGCTTGGCCTGGCGGTCGTCGGCGTCAGCGCCGATCTGGTCTTCAGAGCGCTGCGCTGGCAGCGCCTCATCGCCCCGATCCACCCCGTGCCGCTGCGCCGGCTGAGCGGCTACATGCTCGTCGGATACCTGGCCAACAACGTCTTGCCGGCGCGGCTCGGCGAGCTGGTGCGGAGCCACTACCTGGGCGATCGCGAGGGGATCAGTCGCAGCGCCACTCTCGGTACCGTGGTCGTGGAGCGGGTCGTAGACACCGTCGTCCTGGTGGGCATCGGCGCTGCGGCCATCCTCATCCTCAACATCCGTGGCGTGGTCGTCAGCGCGATCCTCTTAGGCGTGGCGTTGGCCGGCCTGCTTGTCGTGGCATTAGCTGTGGCCCTGGCCGCCCATCGCCTCCCCGGCGCCGGCCGTGCGGGCGAATTCCTCGGCCGTTGGCCGCGCGTCAAGGGTGTGGTTCTTCGACTCCGCGATGGGCTGCGCGTGGCCGCGCTGCCGAAGACAATCGCCGCGGCGGCCCTCCTAAGCGTCCTCGCCTGGAGCTGCACCGTGCTGGCAGTGCTGGCGACGGGCCAGGCCCTCGGCATTGAGTTGACCGTCGGCCAGGGCGCGCTTCTGGCCGCCGGCACGAACCTGGCCACAGCCATACCGTCCGGGCCAGGCTACGTCGGCACCTTCGAATACGCCGGCCAGAGGATCGCCGCCGCTTTTGGCTTTGCTGCGTCCAAGGGACTCGCCCTGGCCCTTCTGATCCACGTCCTGACTCTGCTCGTTAGCTCGGTTGCGGGTCTCGTCGCATTGGTTCTGCTGGGCTGGAAGGGTCGGGCGCTCCCGTCTCAGCCGACCGCAAGCCTCCCGACCACCCAGGCGCAGTAGAAGCCCG
>JAYVMQ010000171.1:0-8135 GCA_043758855.1 Chloroflexota bacterium | reverse complement strand
GGCGCCTCTGTGGGCGCGGTCCTGCCCTGCGACGATGCTGGGAAACTGCCGGAGCAGCTGATCGCCTGCGGCGCCGACAAGGTCTACGTGATCGACCACCCGCTCCTATGCGAGTTCTTACCTATGCCCTACAAGGCCGCGATCTCGCAACTCGTTCGCGAGCGCCGACCCCAGGTGATGCTCTTCGGGGCCACGCCCATGGGCCGCGAACTCGCTCCCCGCGTGGCCTACGCCTGCGACTGTGGGCTCACCGCGGACTGCACGAAGCTCGAGATCGGCGACTACACGAAGGGGACGACGTCGCTTGTCGGGATCCTCAAGCAGACCCGACCGGCCCTGGGCGGCAACATTATGGCCACGATCCTTACCAAAGATTCCCCCACCCAGATGGCGACGGTGCGCCCCGGCGTGTTCCGTACTCCGCCGCCGGATCCAGCTCGGACCGGGGAAATCGTCCGCCTGAAGGCGGACCTGGCGCAGAAAGAGTTCCGCGTGCGCTCCGTGGCGGTGGAATCGTTCACAAGTAAGGTTTCCATTCGCGACGCCGAGGTCGTTGTGGCGGGTGGCCACGGCCTGCGCTCCAAGGCCGACTTCGAGCGCTATCTCAACCCCCTTGCGGAGGGGCTGGCCAGGCTGCTCGACGCCAACGTCAAGGTCGGCGCCTCGCGGGTTGCGGTCGAGGACGGCTTCAGCACGCACGATCGACAGGTCGGCCAGACCGGTACGACGGTCCAGCCCAGACTTTATCTGGCGCTTGGGATTTCCGGCGCCGTGCAGCACATCTCCGGCATGGCTGGCTCGGAGACCATCGTCGCGATAAACAAGGATCCCAAGGCGCGCATCTTCAACTATGCGGACTTCGGCATGGTGGGCGACATCGAGACCATCGTTCCGGGGCTTATCCGCGAGCTGGATGGAGGTCTCCCATCAAGCCGATAGATGTCCTGATCGTGGGCGCCGGCCCGGCCGGCCTGTCGGCGGCGATCCGTGTCAGGGAGCGCCTGGAGGCGGAAGGCCGTGACGCTTCAGTCGTGGTCATCGACAAGGCGCCATCGAATGGCTACCACAACCTTTCTGGGGCCGCGTTTGAGCCTGGCTGCCTGGATGAGCTGCTGCCCGGATGGCAGGACGAGCGGAGCCTGCTCACGGATCACGTGATCCCGGTTAAGCGCGACGACATGTACTTCCTGATGGGCCGCGCCGCGGTGCGCATCCCTTCGGTCGTGGTGCCGCGCCGGATGCACCACTGCGGCGACGTCACGATCTCGCTTTCGCGCCTGATTCAGTTCATGGCCCAACAGGCCGAGAAGCGCGGAGTGGAGATCTACCACGGCTACTCGGCTTGCTCGCTGATCGTGGAGCAGGGCGTGGTGAAGGGCGTGACGCTGACCGACGTCGGCCTCGACAAGAGCGGCGAGAAGAAGCCCAACTTCCTGCCCGGCGAGGAGATCCGAGCGAAGGTCACTATCCTGGCCGACGGCTCTCGTGGCGTCCTGTCAACCCAGTTCAGCGAACTCTTCGGCGGAGGGCGCAACCCGCAGGTCTATTCGCTCGGCATCAAGGCCGTCGTCCAGTTCCCCGGCGAGAACCCCTTTGGTAACAACCGAGTCCTACACACGCTCGGCTATCCGGCCCCCGCAAGTGTTTTCGGCGGCGGGTTCATTTACAGCATGGGCGAGAAGGCCGTCGCGGTCGGCCTCATCCTGGGCCTCGACTGGAAGTACGGCGATCTCAACGCCCAGCGCGAATTCGAGCGGTACCGGGCCCACCCCTTCATTGCCAGGCTGCTCAAGGGCGGCGTGACGATTGCCACCGGCGCAAAGACGATCCCGGAGGGCGGCTACCTCTCGCTGGGCACGCTGAGCGCGCCGGGAGCGTTGGTAGCGGGCGACGGAGCTGGCTTCGTGAACATGGAGAAGATAAAGGGGATTCACTACGCCATGCAGTCGGGCATGTGCGCCGCGGACACGGTCGCCGACGCTTTCGCAACGGGGGACTTCGGGGAGCAGGCGCTCTTGTCGTATCGCGACCGATTGACCGAGCGCGGGATCATGGCGGAGCTGGAGCACGCCAGGAACTACCGTCAGAGCTTCCGCTGGGGGCTCTATGTCGGGACGCCCCTGTCGTTGATCCAGAGCCGTCTCCCGGTGCGCTTCAAGACCCACCCGGATCATGAAGCCACGAAGTCCGGGGCGCGGCTGGCCAGGAAGGATCCCGGTGGTATGGATCAGACGACCTTCGTGAGCCTCACGGGCTCGATCCACCGGGAGGACGAGCCGTCGCACGTGACCATCCCTGACCCGTCGCTATGCCTGCGCTGCGCCGAGCGATTCGCGAACTCGTGCACTCACTTCTGCCCCGGCCAGGTCTACCGCTGGAACAACGCCGAGATCGTGCTCAGCCCGTCGAACTGCCTGCACTGCATGACCTGCACGGTGAAGTGCCCGTACGCCAACATCACCTGGGTGCCGCCTGAGGGCGGCGAGGGACCGCGCTTCAAGCTGATGTGATGTCGCGGCGAGGGCGGCTGGCGAGGCGAATGCCGGCGTTACCGCGCCTCGCCGAGCCTCTTCTCGGTATGGAGCCGGATCCAGTCGGCGAGCGTGTCCTCGTCGAGCGTGCCCGATGCCAGCGCGACCATCGTCGTCACGATCTCGGTTTCGGCTGCGGTGAACTCGATGCCGTTGAGCCCCAGGAACACGCCCATCGTCACGAACGCGACACGCTTATTGCCGTCGTTGTACGGGTGGTTGCGGGAGAGCCCGAATCCGTAGGCGGCGGCCAGTGCAGCGAGGTCGGTCGTCGCATCGTAGGTGAACCGCTGGCGCGGACGTGCCAGGGCCGACTCGAGTAGTTCTTCATCGCGGAGCCCGGGCATGCCGCCGTGGCTGAGCAGCATGTCGGTCTGGATTGCGTCCACGACGAGCCGCGACACCCACCGCGGTTCCCGCGAGAGTGTGGCCACGCGGGCCTACTTTGCCAGTTCGCGCAGGGCGGTGCGGTAGGTCCGCCCGACCTGGGCTGCGATCGCTAGCGCCTCTTCGATGTCCGGGTCGTAGGGGGTCAGCAGGATCCCGCGCTCGGTCTCGATCGCGATCACGGTGTCGCCGGCCTCGAGCTTCAGCCTGTCGGCCATGTCCTTGGGCAGCGTGGCCGCTATCGAGCCGCCAGCGCGCCTGAGCTTCACGGCCTGGGTCATGATCGTCTCCATTACGAGGGTTCGTGTGAGCGTAGCATAATTGTGCTACCAAAGGCCCCCGCTCCCGGGTTATGGCGTCTGACGCCCTAACTCTCACGCTGGACGGGGCTTCCGACGAAGCGTACGCTGTGGCGTACGACACAAGGAGGCCGCCGATGACTTCGATCACCGCCACCGAGGCGCGCAAGCAGCTCTACAAGCTTCTGGACGACGTGTCGGATTCCCACGAGCCCGTCCAGATCACCGGCAGGCGAGGTAACGCCGTGCTCGTCGGCGAGGACGACTGGCGCGCTGTGCAGGAGACGCTCTACCTCGTCTCGATCCCCGGGATGCGCGAGTCTATCATCGAGGGCTTGGCGGCCCCGGTCGATGAGTTCGCGGACAAGCTCGACTGGTGACCTGGAGGCTCGTCTACTCGAAGCAGGCCCAGAAGGACGCCACCAGGCTCGCCTCGGCAGGGCTCAAGGGCAATGCGCAGGCACTCCTCGAGCTTCTGGCGGAGGACCCGTACCACACGCCGCCGCCGTTCGAGAAGCTCGTGGGGGACCTCGCCGGCGCGTACTCGCGGCGCATCAACATCCAGCATCGGCTGGTCTACCAGGTCCTCGACGATGAGAAGACCGTGAAAGTGCTGCGGATGTGGACGCACTACGAGTAGGGAGCTGGTGCCCTGATGCGGTGCTATAATCCGCACCAGAACAGGGCACTCGATGGAGGTCCGATGCGCAGCACGGTGAGGTTCTCGGAAGACGTCGTCCCGCTCGGGGACCTGAAGGTGAACCCCGGCAAGGTCATCCGGCACCTCGACGAGACCGGTCGTCCGGTTCTCCTGACCAGCCGCGGGCGCGGGGTCGCCGTCGTTCAGGCTCTCTCTGAGTTCGAGGCGGCGCAGGAGGAGCGCGAGTTCATGCGCGCCGTGCTTAGCGGTCTATCCGATCTCGAGGACGGGCGCGAGATCCCGTTGGCGGAGGCCAGGCGTCGGCTCGGGCTCGTCTGAGGTGGGCCGTCGCCGCATCTCGATCGCCGAGTCGGCCGTCCGGGACCTCGAAGATGTCCGCGACCGGTACGTCGCGCAGTCGGCGCCCGAGGTCGGCGATAGGCTGGTGTGCGAGATTGTGCATCGACTCGAGCAGCTTGCCGAGTTTCCCGACAGCGGCAGGGTTGTCCCGGAGTTCGACACTCCCTGGCTGCGCGAGTTGGTGCATCCGCCGTTCCGCATCGTCTACCGGGTCGACGGCGAACGAGTGCGCATCGTGAGGGTGTAGCGCAGCGAGAGGGTAATGGGGCACCCTTCGGACGTCATCGGCTGAAGAGCCTGCGCAAGCAGCGGCGCGCCGGCCCGAGGCTCAAGTGGCCGGGCCCAGTCCTGGCCGCGTCGTGGTCCATCGGAACGACCATCTGGCGGGTCACTCTCCGGTCGCACCGCCCGCCTGGCGACACCTCCAGTACCATCGCCCTGTACCCCAAACGTGCATGGGGCAAAAGTTGATGGCTGCTGGTAGACTCCCCGAACACCGTGGTCACAAAACCCGGTGTGCATCAGCTACGGAGAACCAAGTTGGGTCTGTTCAGCAGTCGAAGCCGCAGCCACATCGCCATCGCCATACGGGCAGATGGTCGTCACGTGCAGGTTCCGTCTGACGACCTCGGCCTGGTCGACGTATCCCTCCTCGGCGTACTTCGCTCGCTTGAGCTTGGCATTGAGCGCGTATTTGGGCTCATTACCGGCTCCCGGCGGGAGGCTGGACGGCGGGATCGGCGCTAGCAGCGCAGAACCTAGAACCAACCAGAACCCTCGCCGAGTGGCGAGGGTTTTTTCATGATCTAGATCGACGATCATGCCGAATGCCCGGCGATCCAGGGTAGAACAGGAAAGGGACGCAGCGATGGGGACCACAGACGACGAATCGGACCGTTCGCCAAAGTTGGCCGCCAGCAGCGGGGGTGAGGTCAGTGCCGCCGGCACCGAGGTTGGCGTCGCGTCGACCGCGGGAGGGCGCCGGCGGATCGACCACATGCCTGGAGCGGGCAGCGCGCGAGCCGACGCGATCAACGCCGGCCGCCACGAGATGCTCACCGACACGCTCCGCAAGCAGATCCTCAGCCTGGCCGAACGCGGCGTGAAGCGGCCGCGCATTGGGGCCGACGCCGTCTGCGAGGCCCTTCTCAACCAGGGCGTCGACGTCTTCTTCGGTTTCCCGGGCGGCGTGCTCCTGCCCCTGTATGACGTCCTGGGCGACTACCCCGAGTTGCGCCACATCCTGGTTCGCCACGAACAAGGCGCCGCCCACGCCGCCGACGGCTATGCCCGTGCCTGCGGCAGAGTTGGCGTCTGCCTCGGTACCTCAGGGCCGGGCGCCACGAACCTCGTGACCGGCATCGGCAATGCCATGCTGGATTCCGTTCCAATGGTCGCGATCACCGGCAACGTCGTCTCATCGCTGCTGGGCAAGGACGCCTTCCAAGAGATCGACATTACCGGCATCACGTTGCCGTGCACCAAACATAACTACCTCGTCAGCGACCCCAACGACATTCCCCGCGTCTTTGCCGAAGCCTTCCACATCGCCCGCACCGGCCGTCCGGGCCCCGTCCACATCGACGTCACCAAGGACGCCTTGATGGGCGCCTGCACGGCCGAACACCCGACCACGCTGGACCTGCCCGGCTTCAAGCCCAAGTTCGAGGGCCACTTCCGGCAAATCAAGCTGGCAGCCGAGGAGATCGCCAGAGCCGAGCGTCCGGTCATCGTGGCCGGCCACGGGGTTCTGATCTCCGGTGCCACCGAGCAGTTGCGCGAACTGGCTGAGAAGGCCCAGATCCCAGTCGTGCACACGCTTCTCGGCATCGGCGCGATTGACGAGAGACACCCGCTCAGCCTCGGCTTCGTAGGGATGCACGGCTGGAAGCACGCCAACAAGGTGATCCAATCGGCCGATCTGCTGATTGCCCTCGGCATGCGCTTCGACGACCGCGTCACCGGCCACGTGCCCACATTCGCGCCGTACGCCCGGATCATTCACGTCGACATCGACCCGGCCGAAATCGGCAAGAACGTGGCCGTGGAGATCCCGATCGTCGGCGACGTCAAGCGTGTCCTGATCGCGCTCCTGCCGCAGGTCGAGCCCGTCTCGCCGGAGCAGCGGGCGGCCTACCTGGGCCAGATCGCCGAGTGGCGGGCCGAGTCTGAGAGGACGCCGTGGCACGGGTCGGGGGCCTGGCGCAACGGTCAGCTCTCGGCCGATTTCGTGGTAAGTGCCATCGGCGAGGCCTCTGGCCATGACGCCACGGTTGTGGCCGATGTGGGCCAGAACCAGATGTGGACCGCTCGGTATGCGGGATTCTGGAGGGCGAACAGCCACATCAGCTCCGGCGGCCTGGGTACCATGGGCTACGGGTTGCCCGCGGCCATGGGCGCGGCGGTAGGCCGGCCCGACAAGGAGACGTGGGCTATCGTCGGCGACGGCGGACTGCAGATGACGGCCCAGGAGCTGATGACGCTCGTCCAGGACAATATCCCGGTCAAGGTCGCGCTGCTCGACAATCGCAAGCTGGGCATGATTCGGCAGTGGCAGGAACTCGTGTACTCAGGCAACTATCACTCGTCCAACCTGCTCGGCCCCGACTGGCTCAAACTGGCCGAGGCTTACGGTGTGGCCGGTTTCCGGGCTTCGACCCCGGAAGAAGTAGGAGTCGCGATCGCCGCGGCACGCGCCGTGGACGGGCCCGCCCTGGTCCATTTCGAGATCGCCGAGCAGCAGAACGTCTTCCCGATGATGCCGGCCGGCAAGGGCCTGTCCGACCTGCTCGAGGAACAGTTCGAGGAGCCGAAACAATGAGTCCCACTGGCCAGACACCCGGCAAGGCGGCCCCGGCCCACACGGCCCCGGCCAACACGGCCCCGGCCCACACCGCGCCGCCGGCCCACACCGCGCCGCCGGCCCGAGCCCTACCCGGGCACGGCGAGGCTCATCGCCACGTCCTGGTGGCGATCGTCCTCAACAAACCCGGCGTCCTCAATCGCGTAGCCAGCCTCATGCGGGCACGCAACTTCAACATCGAGACCCTGGCGGTCAGTCACACTGACCAGCCGGAAGTCAGTCGCATGACGATCACGCTGCGCGGAGACGACGTGCTGGTCGAACAGGCGGCAAAGCAGCTATACCGGCTTATTGACGTGCTTAAAGTTCAGGACGTCACCGGCGACCCGATCGTCGAGCACGAGATTGCGCTCATCAAGGTCCGCGCCGACGAGCGCAACCGCGGCGAGGTGCTGACCATCGCGGAGATGCACAAGGCCAAAGTCGTGGATCTGGCAGCCGAGTCGCTGATCGTTCAGGCGACCGGCACGGAGGCAGAGGTGGACTCTCTGATCGCCCTCCTGCGCGGATTCGGCATAAAGGAGCTCGTCCGCTCCGGTACCGTCGTTATGTCCCGGGGCTCCGGGTCGATCGAGGAGGCAACCAAACGATGACCGCTCGCATGTACTACGACGCCGACGCCGACCCGCAGGCGCTAGCCGGCCAGAAGATCGTGATCGTTGGCTACGGTAGCCAGGGCCACGCCCACGCCCAGAACCTTCGGGACTCGGGCTTCGATGTCACCGTGGTCGAGGCGAACCCCAAGGCCCGCGCTCTTGCGGACGAGGCCGGCATCAAGACCGCCGACATCGCCGCTGCGGTCAAGGCCGCCGACGTGATCATGATCTTGGTCCCTGACACCATTCAGAAGAAGGTGTACGAGACCTCGATCGAGCCGAATATGCACGCCGGCCAGCTGCTCATGTTCGCCCACGGCTTCAACATCCGGTTCGATCGCATCAGGCCGGGCGAGGGGATCGACGTTGGCATGGTCGCCCCCAAGGGCCCCGGCCACCTCGTCCGCTCCGTCTTCGAGCAGGGCGGCGGCGTGCCCGCGCTCTTCGCCGTGGAGAAGG
>JAYVMQ010000170.1:0-10566 GCA_043758855.1 Chloroflexota bacterium | reverse complement strand
ACAACACGCCTGGTAGGCGTATCTGCCGAAACCAAAGACCAAGGATCGGCTCGCTGGTGCTCGACGAGCCATCTACTGATCAGGGAATCGGGACACTAGCTGCCCCGGAGGCGCGAGCAGGTACCAGACCACGACTGCCACGTTGCTGCCGTCGGTGGCGACCGAGAAGCCGCCTCCAACGAGCTTGTTGCGGATCCCGGCCAGTTCGGCCGCAGTGAGCGGCAACGGAACCGACCCTGTCTTGCCGGCCGAGATATCACCGTATCGAAGGATCGCGGTGGCGCTGCTGGTCGGATTGAGCCCCGCATCCACCGCCGTCCAATCCGCCACATAGTAACGCGATCCCCAGACCTGCGACGAGACCGAATCGGACGCCGCGAACGAAACCCCATTGGCAGTCTTGATCGCGACCGTAGGAACCGTAAGCGTCGGCAGATTGGCCATCCAGGACGTGTTGGGCGTCGACGACGCGGTTTCGGTCGGGACCGGGCTAGATCCCGAGGCCGTGGCGGTCGGGCTCGGCGTGCCGCCGGGGATTGGCGAGTTCGACCGGTTCATGAGGCCGAACAGGATCGTGCCGCCCACGACCGTGATCACCAGGGCAGCAGCCAGCCCGGCGAGCGCTCCCCGCGGCCAGATGGACAGCACTGCCCAGCGACCACGCGTCGTGCGGGGATGGTCGAGCGGCACGGCGGCGAGGAAGTCATGGAGCCGATCCACGGGCCGCTGCAGGCGGGTAAGCGCCCGCAGCCCTCTCAACCCGCCCTGCGCCATCGGCCTGCGGTTTGGTACCGTGTGCGCGATGCCTGACTTGCCGATTCCCTACCTCACTGCGGCTGAGATTCGCCGCCGATACGTCGAGTTCTTCACCGAGCGCGGCCACACCGAGGTGCCAAGCGCCTCGCTCCTACCGGCGGGGGACCAGACGCTGCTCTTCACGAACTCCGGAATGGTCCAGTTTAAGGACGTCCTGACCGGTAGGGAGAAGAGGAGCTACGTCCGGGCGGTCGATTACCAGAGGGTCTTGCGGGTCGCCGGCAAGCACAACGACTTCGAGGAAGTGGGACGGACGACCCGACACAACACCTTCTTCGAGATGCTCGGCAACTGGAGCTTCGGCGATTACTTCAAGCGGGAAGCGATTCACTGGGCATGGGAGTTCCTGACCGAGGGCCTCGGCATCCCGCCCGAACGGCTGGCCGCAACGACCTACAAGGATGACGAGATTGCCCGAGCAGTCTGGCGCGATGAGATAGGGCTGCCGCCCGAACGGATGGCGGTCTGGGGCGACGTCGACGCCGGCGACGACGCCAACTTCTGGCGGATGGCCGAGACGGGGCCGTGCGGACCGTGCAGCGAGATCCATTTCGACCGCGGGGCACAGCTGTCGGAAGGCCCGGAATGCATCCCCGACCATTCGGAGCATTGCCCGCGCTGGCTCGAGATCTGGAACCTCGTGTTCATGGAATTCGACCAGCGGGCGAGCGGGGAGCGCATGCCGCTGCCTTTCAAGAGCATCGACACCGGGATGAGTCTTGAGCGACTGGCGAGCGTCATCCAGCAGGTCCCCAGCAATTTCGACACGGACCTGTTCACGCCGATCCACGCCGCCATGCGCGACCTGCTAGGCCACGACCCCGAGGCCTTTGAGGCCGAGCGGTTCAGTTACCAGGTCATCGCCGACCACTCTCGAGCGGTCACGTTCCTCGTGGCGGACGGCGTGGCTCCGTCTAACGAGGGTCGAGGCTACGTCCTGCGCCGCATCCTGCGCCGCGCGGTGCGGCATGGCCGGCTGCTGGGCCGCCGCGAGCCCTTCATCGACGTCACGGCCGGCGTCGTCATCGACGTTATGAAGGATGCCTATCCGTATCTGGAAGAACAGCGCGACAAGATCCTGAGCGTGATCCACAAGGAAGAGACGCAGTTCGCTCGCACCCTCGAGACCGGGACGTCTCATCTCGAGAGCGCGCTTGAGCCGCTGCCCAAAACGGAGCGGACGATCGGCCGGAGGCCCGAAAGCCTGCCTGCCGACGCGCCCATCCTGGCCGGCGAGGTCGTCTTCAAGCTCCATGACACATACGGCTTCCCGGTCGATCTGACGGTAGACATGGCGGCCGAATACGGCGTCCGCGTCGATCGCGACGGCTTCACTGCCGCCATGGCCGAGCAGAAGGCCCAGAGCCGCAAGGGCACCAAGGCCGATCTGTCGCGCCAGGCCGTGCTCGGCGACCTGTACCAGTCGATCCTACGGCGCGTGGGTGAGACGAAGTTCCTGGGCTACGAAGGCACCGAGGCCGAGGCCCGGATCGTCGCCATCCTGCGCGACGGCACCGAATACGAAGAGCTGACCGGCAACGGCGAGGCCGAGGTCACTCTCGACGCCACTCCCTTCTACGGCGAAGGCGGCGGGCAGGTCGGCGATCGCGGCGAGTTGCTCGAGGCCGGCGGCGGCAGCGCCCTTTTCACCGTCGAGGACACGCAGAAGCCCATCGCTGGGCTGTTCGTCCATCGCGGCACACTCCACGGCCGGATCCGGGTGGGGGAGACTGTGACCGCCCGCGTTGACGCCGAGCGGCGGGCGCGGACGATGCGTAACCACACCGGCACGCACCTGCTCCACCGCGCCCTGCGCAACGTCGTCGGGCCGGAGGCTCATCAGGCGGGCTCGATGGTGGCCCCGGACTACCTCCGTTTCGACTACCACATGGACCGGCCGCTCAGCGCGGACGAGAAGCGGGCGATTGAGGACGAAGTCCGGCGAGTAGTGCGCGACAACCGCCCCGTCACGACCGTGGTCCGGCCCATGGCCGAGGCGATCGCCGCTGGCGCGGACGCCTTCTTCGACGACAAGTACGGCGAATACGTCCGGACCGTCAGCGTCGAGGGCTACTCGCTCGAGCTGTGCGGCGGCACGCATTGCGCCGCGTCGGGCCAGATCGGCAGCTTCGTCATCACCGCCGATCGCAGCATCGGGGCCGGGATCCGGCGCATCGAGGCCATGACCGGTGACGGCGCCGACGCGCTCCTCCGGGAGAGAGTGGCACTCCTGGACCGGGTGGCGGAGGCGCTCGGGGCCAACTCCGTCGAAGCCGCCGTGGATCGAGCCGCCGCTCTCCAGGAAGAGCTGAAGGAGTCGCGCCGCAGGCTGCGCGCCGGTGGCAGCGGCACCCCCAAGGCCGCCAACCTTGCGGCCCAGGCCGCCGAACCTGCGCCGGGCGTCAAGCTTGTCGCCTACTCGGGCAGCTTCGAGTCGCCGGAGCAGTGGAAAGGTTTCGTCAAAGAGATTCGGGCTGAGTTCGCTTCGGGCGTAGTCGCCGTCGTATTGGATTCCGAAGCACCGCAGGTCTTCATCACGGTGAGCCCAGATCTTGTTGAGCGCGGCATTTCGGCGGGCGAACTCGTCAAGGTCGCTATGAAGTCCATGGCGGGTCGCGGCGGTGGTCGGCCAGAGATGGCTCAGGGCATGGGCACACGTCGGGACGGGATCAGCTCGGCCCTCGCCGCGATCGCGGATACACTAGGAACGGTGGGCAAGTAGCCAAAAGATAGGGGAGCGGCCGTGGCATTTTGGCGCAGAATCTGGGGCCGTGAGGAAGAATCGGCTCTGGCTGCCTGCACCGCCCTGGATATCGGGACCGAGTTCGCCAAGGCCCTTGTTTTCGAGATAGACGAAGACGGAATGGGCACGGTGCGTGGCGTCGGGCGCAAGCGCCAGGGCCTGGCCCATATGCAGTCGGGGACGGTTACGGACATCAACGCCGTTGTCGACAACTGCACGGTCGCGCTCCAGGAGGCCGAGGAGATGGCCGGCTTCCGGCCGACGCAGGTCGTCATCGGCATTGCCGGTGAGCTGGTTAAGGGCTTCACCACCACGCACGCGCAGGAGCGCAAGCGGGCCGACACCGTTATCACGGACGCTGAGCTGCAGAAGCTCATCGACGGCGTCCAGCGCGAAGCCCTGCGCGAAGCCGAACGCGCCATCACCTGGGAGACCGGCCTAACGCAGGTCGACGTGCGTCTGGTTCATGCCGCCGTCACCGGCGCCCAGATCGATGGCTACCCGGTCACCAATCCGGTCGGGTTCCGGGGCCGCACCGTCAAGATCAGCGTCTTCAATGCATTTGCGCCGCTTGTCCACCTGGGCGCCCTGCAGAGCGTGGCCGAGCATCTTGAACTGGACCTTCTTGAGATCGTTGCAGAGCCATATGCCGTAGCCCGTGTCCTCGCCAGTGAGCAAGTTCAGCAATCCGGCGCTCTGTTTATTGACATTGGCGGAGGGACCACGGACGTGGCCCTCGTTCGCCACGGCGGCATCGAAGGGACGCGCATGTTCGCCCTCGGCGGCCGCGCGTTCACGAAGTCCATAGCCGATCGCATGGATCTGCCGTTCCCGCGAGCCGAGGCGATGAAGCTGGACTATGCCCGCGGATTGCTCGTGGATCGCCGCTCGGACGTTGCCAGGATCGTCGCCGAAGACGTGTCCATTTGGGCCGCCGGCGTGGAGCTGGTGCTTGACGAGTTGGCCGCGGGAGACCTCCTGCCAGGGCGTGTCTACCTCTGCGGCGGCGGCTCGCATCTGCCGGAGATCGAGACCACGCTGCGCGGCGAAGAATTCTGGAAACGTCTGCCCTTCAGCCGCCCGCCGGAGGTCGCCGTGATAACTCCGAAGCAGGTCGAGCGGATCAAGGACGGCACGCAGCTTCTGGTCGACCAGCAGGACGTGACGCCGCTCGGTCTGGCCTATCAGGCCATCGAGCTTCAGACAAACGAAGACCCGCTTGATATTGCCCTGAGGCGCGTCCTCAAAGCGATGAAGATCTAGCGATGGCCATCTACTACCTTGATGTCGACGACGAGATCACCTCCGCCGCGGCTCGTATCCGCGACTCCTCGGACAACCGCATCGCGCTGGTGCTGTCCGGCGGCTCGCGCGTGGCAACGTCGCGTATCAACTTCCGGTTGCTCGCCCGGGAAGCCCGTCGCCGCAACAAGCGGCTGGCCATCATCACCGGGGATCCGTCGGTTCAGTCCGTAGCGCGAAGCGCAGAGTTGCCCGTCTACGCGTCGGTAGGGGAGTACGAGAGGGCCGAAGCGGCTCGGGCTCGTGGCCTGGCGGAAGGCACCACAACCGCGGCGTCCGATGCGCTCGATGAGCTGGCCTTAACGGTGGGTCCCGGATCTCATGGGGCCGCGGCGGGTACAGGCGCGGCGGGTTCCGGCAGGGCGAGGGGCGCTGGGCCAGCACGACCCAGCCGCGTCGCAGGTGGTCCGGTCGTTGGGACCAGTGGCGCCGCGTCAGGCTTCGGGATGCGCGCCTCCAAAGCTGCCCTCGCCGGCATCGGTGCCATTTTGATTCTGGTCCTGGCCGCAGCCGCGTTCTTCTTCTATCCAAGCGCGACGGTGGCAGTGACGCTCCGTGCAGAGCCCGTAGGCCCGATTACCCTGAGCGTCAAGGTGGATCCTGGCGTCTCCGCTCCCAACGATCAGGCCGGCACGGTTCCGGGGCAGACCAAAGACTTCCCTGTCTCGGTCAGCGGCACGTTCAACGCCACGGGGCAGAAGGTAGTGGAGACGGCGGCCACTGGCACGGTCACGTTCATGAGCTACAACACCTATAAAGCCGTGCCTGTCCCGAAGGGGACGAGAGTGTCGACGGCAGGAGGCGTTGCGTTTGTGACCACGGCCAATGTGACGGTTCCGATAGCCACGGTCTCAGGTAACACAATCTCCGCTGGTGCTGCCAGCGCACCAATCTCAGCCGTCAACCAGGGTCTGTCCGGCAACGTGGCCGCCAACACTGTAGTGCTGGCCCCGGCGGATCTAGCCGTCGCGCTCGTTAGTAAGCGACCAGTGACCAATATGAAGGCAACCGCCGGCGGCACCCACACCGTCACGCCGCAGGTCCAGCAGTCCGACATCGATAGCGCCCAGAGCAGCCTTTACGGGCAACTTGGCTCGCGCTTCAAGGATGCGCTCGCGGCGCCGGACGCCGTTCCCACCGGTTCCACCCTCATGCAAGCGTCGGCTCAGTTAGGCTCGGCGACGTGCACTCCTGATCCCGCCGGCCTCGTCAATCAGGACGGCGCATCCTTCGATCTGGCCTGCACCGGAACGGGAACTGCGACCCTGGCCGACATGGCCGGCGTCCAAGCTATCGCCGAACGCCGTGTAAAGGGGGCCGTCAAGGAAGGTTACGAGTTGGTCGATGGCTCCATCACGGCCGAGCTCGGTACCCCGGTTGCGCAGGGCACGGCGATCGTTGTGCCGGTCACGGTCAAGGCGGCCCAGGTCAAGGTCGTAGACCCGAACTTGATCCGGGCCGGTGTGAAGGGGAAGTCGCTCGACGAGGCTCGAGCTTTCGCCAGCCGCTACGGCACGGCAGAGATCTCGGTCTCGCCAGCTTGGGCGTCTACGATGCCGTCGTTCGACTTCAGGATCGATATTCAACTGGTGACGCCGACTGGCCGCCCGCCTGCAGGATCCCCGCCAGCTGCCTCGAAGTCGCCGTCGCCCGCCGCATCGCCCTCAGTTTCGCCGGCACTCTCAGCTGCGGCCGCGCCGGCGACGGCCCCGCCATCCCCGTGACTGCGACCGGGGATGCGGCCGCCGGAGATGCGCAGCGTTGCCTGGGCATTGACCTCGGCGAGCGGCGAATCGGCGTCGCCTTGGGCGATCCGGCAAGACGAGTTGCCTCGCCCCTCACCACAATATCTCGCGCCAAGACCGTCGCCGCGGACGCGGTCGTAATATCTCGCCTGGCCGCCGAGCAACGCGCGGTCGCATTGGTCGTAGGATTGCCGCTCAACATGGACGGCGGGGAGAGTCTTCAGGCGGCGCGGACGCGCGAGTGGGCCGAGGCCGTGGCCGTGGCCACTGGTCTGCCCCTCCGCTACCGCGACGAACGGCTGACGAGCGAACGAGCTGAACGCCGAATCGGTGGCGCCGCGCGGGGCCGGTCCGGCGGTCCGCCGAGCGCCGCCCAGCGTAACGCCTACCGGGGTCGCGTCGATCGCGAAGCCGCAGCCCTGATCTTGCAAGATGAGTTCGATGACGTGAGGGGTGAAGACGTAGAGCGGAGTCCTCAATGACGATACGTGGTGGTGGTGGCAAGCCAAGGTCCGGGGGCTCGCCAGAGCCATCCCCGGATCAGGCCCAACGCCGAATCGTCGACGCGGGCTGGGATGATTACATTCCGCCCGACGCCGAGGAGATCGCAAAGGGTCGCAGGCCTGCCATATTCGATACGCGAAGGGACTATCGCCGGAGCAGATCCGGGGGGCCGGGTGGCATTCTCCGGTTCGTCCTCTTTGTAGCGATCGTGGGCAGCGTCGTCGTCGGCGGGCTGTACTTTGTGGCCCGCCCGATCGTAGTCAATGGCATTGTGGGTTGGGCCGCCGAGAACCCGACTGCCCAGAAGCTGCCCTTCATCTCGGACCTCGTCAGGGGTGAGTTGGGTCCGAGCCTCAACGCGATTAGTGCCGACGACGCCACGGCAGTCGCGATGGTCATCACCGACGGAGAGACGCCCCGCCAGATCGGCGACCAGCTCGTGGCCACGGGTGCGATCACTGAAGCTCGGGCATTCGTCTTCGAGGCCATTCAGAAAGATGCGACCGGAAGCTTCCAGATCGGCCGCCATGTCGTAACCAGGTCGATGACGGTCGATCAGATTATTGACGTACTCATAACGCCGCCCGTCGCGCCACCAACCATTCGTGTCACGTTCCGGGAGGGCCTCCGGATCGAGCAGATGGTCGCCAAGCTCGAGTCCATTGAGGCTAACCCCATCGATCCCACCGCCCCCTTGCACCTGGACGTCGGCCAGTTCTATGGGCTCGCGACCAACCCTCCGCCAGAATTGGTCGCCAAGTACCCGTGGCTGAAGCTTCCCCTCGGGGCCTCGCTGGAAGGCTATCTCTTCCCGGCAACATACCAAATTGCCCCGGATACGACGCCCCTGGAACTCGTGACTATGCTCCTCGATGCTTTCGCAAGCCATGCCCCCGCGGGTCTGCTGGACCTACCGCCCGACCAGATCTACCAGAAGGTCCAGTTGGCCTCCCTGGTCGAGACGGAAGCCAAGGTGGATTCGGATCGGGCGCTCGTGGCCGGGGTGTACCTCAACCGTCTCAACCCCAAGACGTGGCCGACCGGTCTGCTGGACGCCGACCCGACCCTCAACTATGCCAACGACTCAGTCTGGCTGCAGAACCCGGCCAATTCGATCGACACCTGGGTCGGTTACACGTTCTGGGTGCCGATTAAGACGGCCGGCGCATACAGCAAGGTCGTGTTTCCGGGCAAACTGGCCGGCTACAACACTTATAGCCATGCCGGGTTGCCGCCCGCGCCGATCTGCTCGCCGAGCGCGGCCTCGCTTGCGGCGGCTTTGAAGCCGGACACGACCGATGGTTACATGTACTTCCTGGCCAAGAATGACGGGTCGGGAACGCACGCCTTCGCCAAGACCCAGGCCGAACAGAATGCCAACGCCAAGAAGTACGGCTACGGTCCGTAGCCCGGCTACCATGACGCCATGACAAAGCTGGTCCGAGGCCTACCGCATCCCGCCGACTTCCAGGCGCCCCCGAGCGACTTGGACAGAGACCGGTGGAGGCAAGCCGACGCCGCGGCGCGGCCGACTCGCCTGAGGCGATTGCGCGATCGGATGGCCGCGGCGGGAGTGGACGCGTACTTCGGCATTCGATCCGAGCACATGCGCTATCTAACCGGCTTCGTCCTCGACGACGCTGAGGACAAGGTGGCCGGCCACTCCGGCCGATTCTTGGTCTCGGCCGAGGAGGTCGTCCTCCTGGCGGACAGTCGCTACCGGCTTCAGGCCACGGCCCAGGCTCCGGGGACGCGCATCGAGAACACGACCTACGATCTCGCAGCCATCTGGCCGCATCTGGTTAAGGGTCTGGGCGCCCGCCGCGTGGCCGTGGAGGCAGCCGTGATGAGCCATCAGCTCTGGGGGCAGCTGCGGGCGGTGGCTCCGGGCGTGGAACTGGTGGAGGCCGTCGGCTGGATCGAGGCAGATCGCGTCGTCAAGGAGCCAGCTGAAATCGAGCGTATCAAAGCCGCCTGCGCGGTTGCGGATCGGGCTCTGGCTGCCATCGTCCGGCGCATCAGGCCGGGGCAAACGGAGCGTGAACTCGCTATGGCCCTGGAATGGGAGATACGCACGGGTGGCGCGGACGCGCTGGCCTTTGGCATCGCCTGCCTTGCCGGTTCCAACGCGGCCCTGCCTCACGGCTCACCATCGACCAGCGAGGCCCGCGTTGGCCGGGTGCTTTTGTTCGACTTCGGGGCAATGGTGGATGGCTACCGCAGCGATATGGCACGGACCCTTTTCGTGGGCGAGCCCAACCCTCGCGACGTAGCCATCTACGGGATCGTCGCAGCCGCTCAGGACGCCTCCATCGGCCGGCTCGAGGCGGGGCTTCGCGGCGAGCAGACCGTGCCCAGCGGACGCGAGGCCGATGCCGCCGCGCGCGGGGTCATAGAGGGCGCGGGCCACGGTGAGCACTTCGGACACGGTACCGGACACGGCATCGGCCTTGCCACGCACGAGCTGCCGTCCCTGAGCCGCGCCGGAGGTGATGACCCGTTGCCCAGCCCAACGGTCTTCAGCGTGGAGCCGGGCATCTACCTGGATGGGGTGACGGGCGTCCGAATCGAGGACTTGGTGCTTTTCGATCGAGGTCGCGAGGCCGTCGAGAGGCTGACCAACTTCCCAAGACACATTCTGACCGTCGGTGTCTAGGGCTTCATATTTCCATTTGTGACCGTCGGCCGCGTAATACACTGCCCGAGGCGGGTGTACCGCTTCCCGCCCTCAGGAGCCAAAGACGGACCAGCAGCCGGCCGCACAGTCAGGCGTGACTCTCCCTCGAACCCGAGAGTCAGATCTTGGCGCCCTACTGGACCGATCGCCGATCGCCGCTCTGGTTATCGATGCCGATACGCTCCAGATCATCCACGCCAATGCGGCGGCGCAGGCCCTGGTCGGGCCGTTCCCGGACGGTGCGAACGTGACGCCTGCGAACCTCGTACCGAGTACGCCGTTGGGCCTCTCCCATGCCTACCTCAGGCCGCTTCGCGACGGGCTGGTCAAAGACATCGTCGCCCAGACTCAGACGCGCGATCCGAACGCGAACTCGCGGGCGGTGGAGATACATCTGAGCTATTCACCCGACCCAAGCCCGAGGTATATGGGTCTCATCCTCAACGTTTCCGGGCGATCCGCAGTCGACGACCTGACGATCAGACGCGAACGACTGCGCGACGCCCTGGCGGAGATCCTGCGCGCGATCACGCGGATCGAGAATCGCGACGACCTGTACCACGAGGCCTGCCGCATCGCCGTGGAGCGGGGCGGCTTCCACATGGCCTGGATAGGGCTCATCGACACCGAGAGCGGGGATATCGTCCCGGTGGCTTCGGCCGGTCACGTCGCCGGGTACCTAGATGTCGTCCGTGTGTCGGTGCGTGATGTACCCACCGGCCGAGGCATGGCAGGCAGGGCGCTACGGAGTGGTCAGCCGGTTGTCATAGCCGACGCCA